>JBHPCZ010000009.1:0-49516 GCA_042573625.1 Thermodesulfobacteriota bacterium | reverse complement strand
TTTGGGTACTCCCAGGTATTTTGGCAGGTTTCTTTTTGTAATCCCAAAGGGCCCTTTACCGCCTTCGGCAATCTCACGCGCCACTTTTCGGCAAAGGGCTCCTATCTCCCGTTCAAGGTTCCTTAAACCGGCCTCCGAAGTGTATTCGTTTATAATTTGAAGCAGCGCTCCCCGGCTGATGGGCATGGTTTTTTCCTTTAGGCCGTTCTCCTTGATCTGACGCGGGATAAGATGCCTTCGGGCAATCATCCGTTTCTCATCTTCGGTATATCCGGTGAGCGTGATGACCTCCATTCTGTCTAAAAGCGCTGAAGGAATGGTGTCGGTCAGGTTGGCTGTGAGAATAAACATAACGCTCGAAAGGTCAAAAGGTAAGTTAAGGTAGTGGTCACTAAAAACCGAGTTCTGTTCCGGATCGAGCGCTTCCAAAAGGGCCGAAGAGGGATCGCCGCGAAAATCAGACCCAAGCTTGTCGATTTCATCCATCATGAAAACAGGATTTTTTGTGCCACTCTGTTTCAATCCTTGCAATATGCGTCCGGGCAGGGCGCCAATATAGGTGCGCCGATGGCCTCTGATTTCAGCTTCATCGCGGATACCGCCCAGAGAAATACGGACAAACTTTCTTTTCATGGCGCGCGCAATGGATTGACCGAGAGAGGTCTTTCCAACTCCCGGCGGTCCGACAAAGCAAAGAATCGGTCCTTTTGTTTCGGGGTTTAACTTACGTACGCTCAGATATTCGAGAACGCGATCTTTTACCTTTCGGAGTCCATAGTGGTCTTTGTCGAGGACCGTTTTGGCGAGTTTGATATCGATGACATCTTTCGTTGTTTTGCTCCAGGGCATGTCGACCAGCCAGTCGAGATATGTTCGAATAACAGAAGATTCCGCTGAATCAGGATGCATCTGCTCCAAACGTTTCACCTGCCTTATCGCTTCTTTATCAGCTTCTTTTGGCATCCTGGCTTTTTTAATCTTGTTTTTGTAATCCTCTAACTCCTTCAGTCTGTCATCGCTCTCACCGAGTTCTTTATGGATCGCCCTGACCTGCTCCCTTAAAAAGTAGTCTCTTTGGCTTTTCGAAATTTCATCCTTAACGTCAGACTGTATCTTCGCCTGCATAGATGAAAGTTCGACTTCCTTGGAGAGCAAATCATTGACTTTCTTTAGCCGATCAACAGGATGGATTAATTCGAGTAAAAACTGGGATTCACCAATTTTTAATTTAAGATTTGATGCCACAAGATCGGCAAGCTTGCCCGGATCGTCAATACTTTCCAAGACATCGCCGACGTCACTGGTCAGTTCGCCACGAAATGCCAAGATCTTTTCAGCATTCTCCCGCACATTTCGCATCAGGGCTTCAATCTCCAGGTCGACTTCCCCTGTTAGCTCTTCATGTATCATTTCAATATTAACGCGATACAGAGATCTTTTTGAAACATATTTAATAATCCTCGCTTTGGAGATACCCTGTACCAAGGCCTTAACATGACCATCCGGAAGCTTTAACATTCGCAGAACTTTGCTCACTGTGCCGACCGAAAAAATTTGATCTGAGGTTGGGTTTTCAACACTCGGCTCTTTCTGCGTGGCCAAAAATAAAAAACCATCCTTTGCCACGGCCTCTTCCACGGCTCGAACCGATTTTTCCCGCCCAACGAAAAGCGGAAGAAGCATGTCATTAAAAATCACCACATCCCGTACCGGTAGCAATGGAAGGGTGCTGGGAAGTGCTACATCATCTTCATTTTCTTCAATAATGCTTATCAGATCATCTTTGTCCGTTTCAGCCATTGTTACTCCTATATTGATTCGTCCCGCATTTTGCGTAAACTTAAATCAGTATTTTGTCTACCCTTGGAAAAAGCCTGATTTTAAGGATAAAATATAAGACCTAATTATCCTTTGACAATATCAATCTTGATTTTTTCGTGTAACATACATAAGTTGCTACCTGAATTTGATAACCGCTATAACATCGAAAGGCAGAATATGTTCTATAATACGGGCGAGATCGCCGTCTTCATTTTTGGCCTATGCATTGGGAGCTTTATGAATGTATGCATATACAGGCTCCCGACCACACAATCGATTTCAGATCCGCCGCGTTCTATATGTCCGAACTGCGGCGGACCTATAAAATTCTACGACAACATTCCCGTCTTGAGCTACTTGTGGCTTAAAGGGCGATGTCGCCATTGCAACACTCTGATATCTTTCCGTTATCCTTTGGTTGAAATGATAAGCGGTCTTTTTGCACTCTGCGCCTTTCTTAAGTTTGGCCTTACGCTGGAAGCGCTCATTTATTATGGTTTTATCGCGTCTCTCATCGTGGTTACCTTCATTGATATCGACCATCAAATCATACCGAATATCATTACTCTGCCCGGCATACCCATCTTTTTCCTTGCCACATTTGTCATGCCCAGAATCACCTATTTTGAATCTATCCTCGGCTTACTGCTTGGCGGTGGCGCTCTCTATTTTGTTGGATGGGCATATTATCTGATAAAGAAGGAAGAAGGTATGGGAGGAGGAGATATCAAACTTTTGGCAATGATCGGTGCGCTCCTGGGCTGGAAAGGTGTTTTTTTTACCATTTTCGTTGGGTCTGCTTTGGGCACTGTTTCAGGAATGATTATGATTCTATACACTCGCCTTATGAACATGAAACATCGCATACCGTTCGGTCCCTTTCTGTCCATTGGCGCCATTATTTATATCTTTTACGGTCAAAAAATAATTTCATGGTATTTCAACATGTTAAGGTAGTATCATAAAAAAGTCCGATGGTATCGACACCCTTTTGCCTGCAAAATAGGGAATGTCTTTTTTCATGATTGATACTTTCATCATGATGCCCTGAAGCATATCGATCATATCCCAGAAGCGGATCTTCACTCCCGAAAGACGCTTTCCGACTGCAGCGACAAACTCGACTTGCGAAATGCCCGGGTTAGGACTTTATCTTCCAAAGGGGTCCTTCACATTTTACTATGCTTTGTATTCTATAGATTTGTATTGATTTAGAATACCGGATATGCTATAAATTCAATTTGATATCTTATGATGCCACATGCTGAAAAATTAAAATAACAAGACAGGGCTATCTGTGAGTGAAAAAACATCCGTGACGGGTGAAGATGGATGGATCAAACGCTTGATCTTGACGAAAAACAATTTGAACTAATAGAGTCTATTCTGGACGATGACCTTATCAGCTTAGGTGTTCGTACTGTTCTGCTGATAGATTTAGCCGGAAACGTCATCGTAGATCTTGATGCCGGCGAAAGCAATGTAGACATGTACTCCTTGGCAGCCTTGTCAGCCGGCAATTTTGGTGCGGTTAATGAGATGGCAATAATGATTGGGGAGAAAGATTTCTCCCTTCTCTTTCATCAAGGCAAAAAAAAAAGTGTTCACTTTAGCAAGGTCAGCGAAGACCTTTTGCTTGTTATAATTTTCGGAAACGATGTATCTCTCGGTTTTTTGCGTCTGAAAGCGGCTGAAGCCATTAAAAAAATACATGATTTGAAGTAATGCGAAATTGAACAGCAGGCATTTCTGCTCTATTCTTGACAGTATCGCAAAAAGTCTGATTTTTTACGAGTTTAACATTCTTTATCGAGGTAAATATTTTGGCACTCATAAACCCTAAAAAAAAGGAGGTCCAGGCAAAAGTAGTCTATTATGGTCCGGGCCGCGGTGGTAAGACGAGTAATCTCGAATATATTTATAGTAAATTCCAGAAACGAATTACGACGAAGCTGACCTCAATAAAAACACATGGTGATCGCACCCTGTTTTTTGACTTTCTACCCATAGACATCGGGCAGGTAAAAGGGTACAATATAAAAGTACAGTTTTACACGGTACCGGGACAGGTGAAGTACAAAGCCACCCGAAAACTGGTTCTCAGGGGTGTAGACGGCATTGTTTTTGTAGCAGATTCGATGCTCCTGAGGCAGAAGCTGAATATTATTTCTTTAAAAGATCTTCAAGAAAATCTGGCTTTTTTTGATAAAAACATTTTCAAGATCCCTCTCGTATTTCAGTATAACAAAAGGGATCTGGCAGAACAGGGCATCCCGCTTTTGCCCATCGAAAAACTGGAAAAGGACCTGAACAGGCAATTGAAAGTGCCCTCTTTTGCATCAAGTGCCGTTTCCGGCGCAAATGTTATCGAAACCATGACAAAGGCGATCACTTTAACGGTAGCCTCCTTGAAAGACAGACTTAAACTATGAACATAACAAGCTGAAAAAAATGGTGATAAAGTTCATTTCAAAGAGATAGCCCATTCTCGGAGCTGTTTTTTGGAGAAAAAGAGGATGAATTAGATAAACCATGGTTAATAAAAATCTCAATGTTTCAGAAAACTTCACATATAAGGAAGCACAACCGCGAACGCCTGCCCATGACCATCATCATTACAGCATGAATTGAGTCTCTAATCGGAAAATAATGGTATGAACCGCGGCCAATACGACCTGTAGGAGGCAACTGAATGGACGTCTTTTCCGGTGACTTTCCCGATTTGGTTTTCAAAGAGTCCATCAAGGGCGACCTCGGCGAATTCTCACTAGACAGCCATATGTTGAAGGTCCTTACGGCACTGGATGGCAAAAAGAATCTTGCCTCAGTCTCCCGATCTTTAAATATGAATATGGGGAAATTAAAAGAGGTGCTCACTAGGCTTCATGGTTATCAGCTTATCGAGAAGGTTGAGAATGCCGTCTCGATGCTGGAAAAAGAGTTTTTCGATTTTCTCACCGACCAGTTGTCTTTGGCAATAGGACCCATAGCTGAATTTTTGATTGAAGACGAAATACGGGAACTTGGCGATGATTCGACCCGAATTCCTCTCCGCCGAGCAGCTGAACTGGTGAATCTGCTTGCTCGCCAAATTCCCCGGGAGGAGAAAAGAGTTGGTTTTCAACAGGCGATGGCAAATAAAATCAAAGAAACACATCGATGAACACTGGATTCTGATCACTGAAAATATTGACAATGATTTTTGAGGAGCGCAGCCATGGTGATTATTTGTGAGGAATGCGGGAGAAAATACAAGATCGACCCTTCAAAAATGAAAGGAGAGGAGGCAAAATTCAAATGCAAGTCTTGCAGTCACATGATTGTTGTGAATAAACCAGCGCCTCCCAAGGAAAAGCAGACACCGGATGACATCACTGCTCCTGCAGTTCCCACCAAACCAGAACCGGAACAGACTTTTGAGGAAAAGCCGGCCCAACAACCCAAAGAAAAGAAAGTTGTCAAAAAAATAAAAAAAACTGCACATGCCCGGCCAAAAAAATTCCGGTTTGGACTCACGGCAAAACTTTTTATTATGATGATTTTTGTCAGCCTGGTGCCGCTAATGCTGTTTTGGTATATTGCGCTAACGCAAACTCCGGAACAACTGCGAAATGATACTAAAAAAAATATTAACCAGATCTCCATCGGGATTGCCAAGCATGTTAACGAGTGGTTGGATAAAAATATCGGAACCCTGAAAACTTTTGCAAAGATGGAAGATATGATTTCCATGGATCGATTTTTACAAGAACCCTTACTTGAAACCATTCGTGACGTTTATCCCTGGATCAACCTTTCGTATACGATCGACCTGGACGGAATGAACGTTGCCAGAAATGATGCCAAGCCGCTTAAAAATTACGCTGATCACCCGTATTATAAAAATGTCATTGCCGGGAAAACAATAGCCTGGCACACACTGATTCAAAAATCATCGAAAAAACCTGCGCTGATTTTGGCGGTACCGATAAAAAACGGAGATGAAATCGTCGGCGTCATTGCCAATGAAATGAGTATTGATGACCTGTCAAGACGTATTGTCACCTGGGAAGGCGGTGATACCGGGTTCGCCTTTCTGGTTGATGAAAATGGCAAGGTTTTAGCGCACAAAAACCGGGAATATGTCCGCAAGCAGAAAAATTTGAGACATCATCCGTTGGTCTCAGCATTCAGAAGCGGCAAAACAGGCTCCGTGACCTTTAATGATAAAGGAAAATCGATACTGGGACATGCCAGAGGAACCGTATTTGGCTGGATCATCGCCATTCAGCAAGAAGAGAGGGAAGCTTTTGCACTGGTTGACCAGCTCATGTCTTATGCCTATATTCTTCTCATTGTCACTGTGGTTTTTGTCCTTATTATGGCCTGGTTCTCAGGAAGGGCTTTGTCCCGGCCGATCATAAAATTAACCGATACCGCGGACCGGATCAGTGTGGGTGAATTGGATGTTGAAATCCACACCCAGAGAAAAGATGAAATCGGAGATCTCGCCGAAGCCATTGCCCGAATGCAGGACAGTATTCGTGTCTCCATAGAACGACTGCGTCACAGGCGATGAATCTGAAAAATAAATGATAAGTGATTATGGCAAACAGCTTTCATCGGAAATTTTTGGATTGAGAATAATCAAGGTGCATTAATGATCATCATTCCAAAAGGAAAACCTGTCATTCAAAACTTGAACAGTTATTATCTCGATTTCGATAAGCTCCTCGAGCATTACCAGGGGGAGCTGGGTTCGGGCGGCATTCATTTCAAGTCCGCGACTGCAGAAGGGATCGTCTTTTTTGATGAAAACAACATCTTAAATGGCATCTTCAGGGACAAGGAGAATCTGGTCGACGGAGCAAGGGCGATCGACCAAATCACAAAATCCCTCTCAAATAGCACCTTTTCTGTTGCTGTTTACAAATTAGACCCTGATAAAATCCATTTTTGGGCCAATCTGCAAAACATGAAAGAATACTACAAGAATCTCAGCACGGAATTTACCGACCTTGGAGGACTGGTAAACAAGATGCGTTCGGAAAGACTTACAGGGTATATTGAGGTCTTCATCGAAGGCGGCAAAGAAAGCGGACTTATCTTTTTAAACAATGGGGCCATTGTCGGCAGTTCCTGCTCCTGGGAAAAAGGAGGATTGAACAACTCAGAAAAAAACCACGAAACCTTGATCCGAAAATCAAGAGAATCGGGAGGGATTTTCAATGTCAACAAAATCTCCTTGACAAAAAAGGAAAAAGAGATCGTTCCGGAAAATCGGGAAGCGGAGAGAACGTCTTTCCTCCTCGATATGATTCAGGAGTTACTTAATCTATTTGAAAAAGCAGTTCAGGGAAATAAAAAAATCAAAACCGGATTTGATACACTGCTTAAAAGAAAATTCATGGAAAAAGTGGATGAATATGATTTTCTTGATCCTTTTGCTGCTGAATTTCAATATGCCAAGGGCAAGGCTCAATATACGGGAAAAGCCGATAACGAACAACTTACCAGAGCGATTGCCGTTTGCGTGGGGGAGCTGGCAGATGAACTCGGAATGCAATATGTGTTATCCAAGCATCTTGTTGACTGGACAACACGGTATTCAAATGAAATTAAAAAGTTAAATCTCGAGTTTTAAATCACGGAAAGGCAGGCAGGAGGTGTAATGATAAAAAAGGTGCTCTTTGTTGACGATGATCGAATCCTGTGCCAAAAAATCCTTAAGAAGCTCGAGAGGTACAACAAAAGATTTATCATCCTCACGGCCGCTGACGGCCTGGATGCTGTTGACAAGATGAAGGAAAATACCATCTCACTTGTGATTACAGACCTTCAGATGCCTCAATGGGATGGTTTCGCCCTTATGGCCTACCTGTCGGAGGAATATCCTGACATACCGGTCATTGTTCAAACCGCCCACAGTACACCAAAAGCGAAACAGATTGCGCTGGGTCGGGGCGCCGCCGGTTATATTGAGAAACCTTACAATGTTGACGACCTCGGTCAGAAGATTATTGCCACTTTGAAAAAGGAATCAGAGGGTGGGATTCTGCAGTCGGTTCCATTGGAAATGTTTATACAACTCATCGAAATGGAGCAAAAAACCTGCACCATCCGTGTTGTCGAAAAAACATCCGATAAGCATGGCGTCCTCTTCTTCAAAAACGGCGACCTGCTGGATGCCAGAATCAGCAGCCTGCACGGCAAGTCTATAGCCTATGAAATATTCTCGTGGAATGAAGTTACCCTGTCCATCCAAGATGAATGCGCGGTAGACAAAAAGAGAATTGACGGAGACCTGCAGGCAATATTATTCGAAGCCATTCGATTGAAAGATGAAGCAGCGGAGAAAGAAAAACTCGAAGCGAACAAAGAACCGGCCACGATAGATCTGGAAACCCCGGAGACCGAGGCAGATCGTGATGATGCCATGCGCCGGGTAAATGGCACCGGTGAAATTGAAAAACCGTTGAAGGAGAAAACGGATCCACCCCAAATACCGGCCACTAAAGTCCAGGAACTCAGGGACATTGAATCCGACAGTGTTGATGCCATACGCTTGGAGGATGATACCGGCAAGGTCAAAGAAGCGTTAAAGAAGAAAGTCGATATACCTAAAAAAGCGGCCACAAAAGCTCGGGACACTGAAAGAGAACCCGTAAAATCTGAACCCAAAGCGTTATCTCTTGAAGAGAATATTCAACGCACGCTGGAAAGTGCAATGGGAGGGAAAAAATATCTGAAAGATATTTATCCGGACAACTCCTGGAACGATTTTATCGTACGCGCTTCAGAGATCGGAAAGCATTTCACTGCCGGATCATTTAAGTCCTGTTACATTGACAAAGGCCAGGCAACCGATTTTGTTCTTTTGCCCGGCAAAGAAATCACAGTCATTTCGGTCGACCCCGGATGCCCCCGAGACCGGCTTCTTCAGGCCTTAAGTGTATAGAAGTCGCCAGCCGGGTGCAGTGGTATAGATATTGACAGACAGCCAAAGAAGGTATGAAAAGTCTTTTTAGAGATATTCTTGATATTGAGGACGTTCATGGCGCCATCTTTCTTTCCTTGGATGGAAAGCCTGTTTTTAAAGAATTTGTTTCTCATCCACCCAAAAGATTAGAACATATTAACTGGCGATTATTTATCCATTCTTTAGACGGCGTTCGGGAAGCGGAACTGGTTTTTGAAAATAGGCAATTCTTTATTAAAAGAGCCCCATCAGGATACATTTTAGTGATCATGGGGGAAACTGGCTCTGCGGAAATGGTGCGACTCAACTGCGACATACTGATACCAAACTTAGAAAAAACTTCTAAAAAACCAAAAGGACTTGGACGCTTTTTCAAACTAAGATAGAAATAATGCCTCAAAATTACTCACGGAGAGAGCAAATCAGAATTTTTACAATATTGTCAAGCCTTGTATCACCGTAAGATTTTTACAACGATAGTGGAGGTATTCGAGAAATGAACGAAGTCCACGGAACAGAAAATATAGATTTTGATACAAAACTCAAAGAAGCAGATGCATACAGGGATATGGGGTTACTTAATGAATCCCTCCAGATATATGAAGAACTGCTTTCCGTTCCCTTCAAACTTGAACCGGACCTCCAGAAGGATCTTACGGAAAAAATCAAACTGCTAAAAGAAGGGATCGAGGTTCTCGAGCAAGATGATGACCAACTTTCCTCTCAGGCAGTTTCACAACTCAAAGAAACTTGGTCTCCCGAGGACGAGACTGCTCATGAAATTCTTGCCAGTGCCGCGTCGCTAAAGGAATTGGGCCTCATCAAAGACGCGGTCGAAGAATATACAAAATTGCTTGATCACGATATCCCTGTTTTAGAAATCATCGCCGATTTGACAGAATGTCTTTTTAAAATCCACCCCCCTTCGAGAGTCATCGATCAAGTAGAAAAGATTATCGATAAAAAAAGCTTGAGCGACCCGGAGAAAGCTGAAATCAAATTCAATCTCGGCCTGGAAATGGAAAATCAAGAAGATTTTGACCTGGCCACCGAATTATACGAAGCTGTCAAAATAATCGACCCGGAATATGAAGGATTAAAATCTAAACTTGAATCCATTCAGAGCAAGCGGGGGTATGATTCCAGATACGCCTACCTTTTGGAATCCAAAATTGTCACCACTACCCAGCTGCAAAATGCCCTCGCCTTATCCAAGAAGTCGAATAAGAGTGTCGATTTTGTCTTGATGGAGCAAAACAGGGTGGAACTGGAAGAGATCGGAAAATCCCTTTCTTATTTCTATAAATGCCCCTTTGTATCCTATAACCCCGAGTTGCCCATCCCTTACGAACTTTTAACCAAACTGAAAAAATCTTTTCTCATCCAGAACAGCTGGGTTCCCATGAGTTGGGAAATGTCGACCGGGGTTGTAGAAATTGTGGTCGACGACCCTGGAGACCTTATGAAAACCGACCACATCGCAGTCCTGATGAAAACCACGAAGATCAACTATTCGGTCGGTGTTCAAGAGGATATCGCTAAAATCATCAGCCACTTCTTTGATCAGAAGGGTGAAGCAGGAATCGCCGAGGAGAGAGAGGATGGCGCTGGTGCTCTCGATATGATGCCGGATATCGAATTTGAAGAGGATGAAGAAGAGGAGGATTTCGGAGAGGAGATGGATGAATCCTCCAGTCAGGTCGTGCGCATGGTTGATCAGGTCCTCATCTCAGCTTACAGAAAAGGTGTCTCCGATATTCATATCGAACCATCACCCATTACCAAGAAGGCCGGTATCCGCTTCCGAATTGACGGCGTCTGCCAGGATTTTTTACAGGTACCGCTTGCCAGCGCCAAGGCCATGCTGTCCAGGCTCAAAATCATGAGCGGGCTAGACATCGCAGAAAGGCGCCTTCCCCAGGACGGTAAGATCAAATTCAAACGCAAGGGCGTCAAATCATTTGAACTACGACTCGCAACGCTGCCCACTGTCGGGGGATGGGAAGATGCGGTATTGAGAATTCTGGCAGAATCCGGTGCCATGAAATTCGACGATATGGGCCTGATCGAGAGAAACCTGACGATTTCTAAAAAATGTATCAGCCAACCCTACGGCCTGTTCCTTGTTGTCGGCCCCACAGGATCAGGCAAAACCACCACCCTGCACTCGGCGCTTGGTTATATCAACAAGCCGGGCGTCAAAATATGGACGGCGGAAGACCCGGTGGAAATCACCCAGCTCGGACTGAGACAGGTCCAGTGCCAGGCAAAGATCGGCCTCGATTTTTCGAGGGTCATGCGGGCCTTTTTGAGGGCGGATCCGGATATCATTATGATCGGCGAAATGCGGGACGAAGAGACCGCTGCCATTGGTGTCGAGGCATCCCTCACCGGCCATCTGGTTTTTTCGACTCTGCATACCAACAGCGCACCGGAAACCGTTACCCGCCTCCTTGACATGGGACTCAACCCGCTTAATTTTTCAGATGCCTTTCTGGCGGTACTGGCCCAGAGGCTGGCAAGAAGATTGTGTAAAAAATGCAAAGAAGCATTTCATCCCTCGGAAGAAGAAATTGACGTCATTAAAACAATTTACGGAAAAGAAGCATTTGATGCCTCAGACCTTGAGCTCACCACGGAAACTGAGCTTTATCGCACTGAGGGGTGTGATGAATGCGGTGGGACCGGATATAAAGGCAGACTTGGAATACATGAGCTCATGGAAGGTACGGATGAAGTAAAAAGGATGATCAAAAAGGAGGCCACTGCCGAAGAACTCTTTATCCAGGCGGCAAAGGACGGAATGACCACTCTGCAGCAGGATGGTATTATGAAGACGTTCGACGGGATTACCGATGCCAAAGAAATCCAGAGGGTTTGTGTCAGCTAGAAATCGCAGCCTTTATTATCACGACAGAATTCCTCAACCCTGGCCCAGACCGATCACCAATGCGCTTTACCAAAAAAACAGGTTTTGAATGATGCATGTGTTATCTCAATACATGTACAAGTCGCACCAGGGCGGGCTTTAGCTCACTTCAAACCCTTGTAGCGCTTCTTCTGGCAGACCCGGAACTCGCAGGATATTTCCGGCAGCCTGTTTTCGCCAAAGGGGCTCCCAATAAAAGGAAAAGGCGGTCAAAATAAATTTTCAACCGCCTTCTCTTCAAAAGTTATTTACTTTTTTATGGATGTCCCCTTTTCCCTTAAAACCTCATCTACAAGAAGAGGGAGAGGGAGGTTCATTTACAGATTTTTTGCCATAATCACAACCACGGCTGAATTGCAGATATCACAACTTTTTCGAGGCCCTGATATTTGCAGTTAATCGCAGGTATCTGAAAGCCTTATCGCTCGTTTTTTTATGAACAGGTGCTTCGGATCATATATCTGGCTTTGAAGAGTTATAGGAATATATGGTTCTGAAGCCAGACAATCAATCTTCATATGAGAAGATTTTGTAGCAAGCCGCTTAAAATCGACGCCTTTAGCCTCAGTCCAATTAAATTGATAGTTTGTAAAAAAAATCTTAACTTTAAAACATTTAAACCTTTTCTTGGTAATCCCGTCTTCTATATTTTATTGTCAATCTCCGCATTTTTCGTAACCGCTGATGGGCAGTAGAACTCTTGTGCCGCTGCTTAGTTATTTTAAACATTCTATGGTCTCTCATTCTTTTTTGGAGCTGCTTTAACGCGCTATCAATATCGTTGTTTTTCACCAAAACCGCCGGATAATCGTTATATATTTTTATCATTTCCATCGGATCAAGTTTTACTAACTTGTAAATATCCTGGTCCAGAGGGCAAGGCTTTGGGTTACCCCTGGAGGGGGATATTTTACTGTTGAACGGGTTAAATGCGAAATTCGAATATCGAAATCCGAGACAAATATTAAATTCGAATGCTCAAATGCTCAAAACAATCAAGAAAGTATCATTTCATAACGGTGAATTTGTTTTGAACATTAGAATTTTGGTCATTCGTGCTTGTTTCGTATTTATCCCCGTCGGGATGCTTCGCGCGGATTTCGTGGTTACCCCTTCGGGGTGCTTCGCGCTAATTTTGTATCAATTTATTTCGGCAGAGCCATAGTTCTCTGACCTGGCCCAGAGGACCAGGTTTTTCAGGGCAAAATAAAGTATGCCTCCATGAGACCCTCATTTCCATATAATACCGTGAGTGACATCCAGCCAAACTATGTAAGTGTTGGCCGGGAGCGCCTGATTTCCCTTACCCTTAAGAAATCTGTCGCTTGATTTTGCTAAACGCATCCCGGCCAAGAAAAAGATGTGATCTCTTTTTAAAGAGGGGCAACTCAGATATAGAGTCACCCCTCACAGGAAGTTGGAGGTGCACGGAAAAGGAAACAAAGGGCTCTTCCTGTTTTAAGAAAAGGTATGATAAAATGACAGAAGGATCAACCCTAATTTATTATCTAAATATTGTCGATATAATATAGGGGTTAATGGAGAGATGAAAGATAAGATTGTAGATTTACCTTGCTATTTTTTATGTTCAACTTTTTCCTTATGTTTCTTCTATGATGTTCTATTGTTTTGTATGAAAGGTTAAATAATTCTGCTATTTCTTTGGTCATTTTTCCTTGTCTCACAAGGTTTGCTACCTTAATTTCCGTAGGAGTCAGGTCAATATACTTGCTGGTCAATGTTCTGGTAAACGGGGATATAATTTCGTTTAGGTTGAATTTCAAAATGCCAAGACAAATCTTTTGCTCATCAGCTGATATTTTCTCCAATTTCGTAAGGTAAGGTTCTATTAATTCTTTCACATTAGACAGTACTCTTTCTTCGAGATCAATTTTATCTTTCTCCCTTTGTTCCAGAAGCACTTTTAATGCGGTATTTGCTTCCCTGAGCCTATCGGCCTTTAATTCCAGTTCTTTTTTCTTTTTCCCCAATTCCAGAAAAGCCTTTTTAAGACTTGAAATGTCTTTGCTATGGATAGCGATTAGCACAACTTTACCGTGCCTATCAGTGATAGGATAGATTGTGTGGTTAAATATCATTCCGTCACGTTCATCTTCAAAAAATGAAATCTTACCCGACTGAATAACTTTCTCAAGTCTGCCTTTCCTATTTTCAGCAATGTTGGAAGGAAGTATATCGTAAAAGCAATTTCCAACAAGTTCGTCCGTACTCTTTTTAAGTCTTTGAGCCGCAATTTTGTTCAAATTAATAATGGTTCCTTTGGTATCGAGCAGCATTGCAGAATCAGTTGGCGTATTTAAGATCTCTCTAGCTTTCTTTTCAGCTTGCCTTAATTCATCGACGTGCTCTAATCCTTTATGAGATGGATTTTTTGCCATTTGAATATCCTTCGACCAAACACGGTAGATAATAGAACACAATATTTAGTAACTTATGTAGGTGGTTAGGAATTATAACCGGTATCAGACCATAACAGATTTCTTACAACTATCACCCGACAATGATTCTTTGATATTAAAGGAATATTACAACAATTAAAAGATGTTCTAAACTTGTGTTTACTTACAAATATCACAGCTTGGATTTAGGTTATCACGGTTGCATATATACCAAAACCTCTAAAAAATCAAAAGGGCAAACCCCGTAAAACGGATTCGCCCTTATTGAAAAACGATAGGGATAAGGGGGACGCCATGAAATTATGCGTTTCTATTCATCCCTCCATGGACAGATAACGTTCAGAAACCAGGCACTCACCTCTTTGCACTGCCCTGCTTACCGCTGACTGACTTAAACCCAGCATCCCACCCACCGCAGCTCCTGAAATGCCTAATTCCCTGACAGCCCAATAAGACAAAACATTGCGAGTCATGACACGTTTAGGCTCTTTACAGGTTCGAAGCAATAGATAAAAATGATTGGGAATCAGCGCCCAGGTATAACAGGACGTTGATGTTTGTTTCAAAATGGAACTGAGCCGGTTAATAAAGTTGTCTCTGTCGGCATTGTCCTGAAATATCTGTCCTCGTTCAATGCCTCGACAAATAATATGGTGCAAAGTCCCAGGAGCATCCAGTCTTGCCTGCTGTGGCATAACAACCTCTCTTATTGCGTTAAACCTCATTTAATCTTCTTCATGTCATAATTTGTCCCAATAGTCATCAACGTCAAGTCCCACAACAATGTTGCGGTCAAAACAATTAATTGTCGGGTTTCGCGCTGCTCTACCCGACCTGAGAACTGTGCATATTTTTCGGCAACTATTTAATTGACATACAACTACAACCTATCTATACTTTTTCATCTCAAAACAAGTTCTTATCATCGCACGCCAAGCCTAGGAAAGAGAGATGGATCCAAGAAAACAGGTGGAGGAAAGAAAGACAAACCCGATCCTGTCCGGTGGGCGCACGATTGTTCTCCTTTTCGCCATTTTTTTTGCGCTGGCAGGCTTTGGTGTGCGCTATTTATATAAAGCCAACGACGAGAACGCCCGGCGGCTGGCCAATGAAGGGGTGGCCAGCCTTGCTACCATCACTCTCAAACGCATCGACACCAGCCACAATACCAACCGGAAGGCGAGCGGGCTCAAACGTTATGTTCTCGAGTACAGCTTCCCCCTGGCAGGCAGTGGCAAAGAATGGCAGGGGGATGACGAGGTTGCTGAAGCCGAATACGATACCGTCGAGATAGGCGATCAATTCGATGTGCGTTATTGGCCGCAGGATCCCGACATCGCTACCATCCTCGAAGATCCCTATGCCGCCGGTGCACAACTGGCGAAAACGATCTCGACGGTTCTGTTGAGCCTCGCAACTCTACTGGTTCTCGTTCTGCTGGTCCGGCCCGTGCGCACAGCTCTTGATAGGAAAAAACGGAGTGGACGTTCTTCGGATTTTTAGATTTGAGGGAATCAAGGCAAAGAGAAGCTGCTAAAAGATAGCAGCTTTTTTCATTTTTTGGGGAAGAAGTGAATTCAACTTCTTGAATTTTATGGAATACTGAGTAATATCGTTCTTGCGTAAAACAAGTTTTTAGTGTAAAAATAAAATATGAAGCTAAAAATTATCAAAACAATTTCTCTTTTCGTTATAATCATTATGTTAATCTTATACAGCGTGTCCTGCGGAGATAAACAAAAAACCGAACCCCCCCAGCCTGCTCCAGAACATTCCGACAGCTTCACTTTTTTCGATATCGGAAAAAATACAATTATATCAGGCGAGGCAAGAAAACGCCTAAATAAGATTTTAGGCGATGATGCTATTGAACCCAGAAATATTATCGATTTGGAAATAAACTATGAGGGTTTCTTGAAAGAATATTTTGCGGATCTTGATAAATTAAACAAAAAATTGAACTCCTCTCTCGGAGAACGGGTTGAACATAATACGGTTAAGCTGATGTATCGCTATATGCAAAATAAAAACGTTTCATTTGAATACGTCGAACTGGTCTATTCAGAATATACTCGAAGACCTGTTTTGATAAAAATCCATTTTAAAAAAGATGGGGCGAACATTATAGAAACACTTAAACAAAAATACGGTGCTCCGGAGATTATAAACTGGGGCGGGGAAACCTCAAAATCGCTTTGCTGGAAAAAGAGCAATGACTTTCTAATTCTATCCTTTGTTCCGGATCAGTTTGGAAAGCCGAAATGTCAAATTATCATTTACTTCAAGAACGCATTGGAGAAACTGCTCGAAGACGAACAAAAGGAAGAAGAAAAAACAAGGCGTGAACGAACTAAATCAGGTAAAACCGCTTTTTAATTAATCGGCTTAAACCACACCTCTGATTTGGACCCCGGATAATATGTAAATCTGATAATAAATGATACCGGTCAAGAAATGAATCCAAAACTCAAGGACCGAATTTTCGACTCCTATTTTACTTCAAAAGAAGTTGGAAAAGATACGGATTTTGGAATATGATCTGAATTAGCTACGATCAAATCACTTGTGTGGGACTGCCTTTCCGCTCTCGCATCAGGGCAGCCCCACAGTTCAATCGTTCAATGAGCACTGCGGCTATCATGGTTGACCGGACCAATCATTGAAAAATTATAGAATGTCTATTTCATTCCCCCCTTTTTGTTTTCCGGATCTTCCACAACACAAAAAGGGTATACACCATCCCACATAGTCCCGACGTCGGGATATCTTTTATGAATCACAGCCGCACCCAGACCTTAGATAAGAGAATAATACATCATTGCAGTAATCAAATCATCTCTTCAGACAATCTTTTTTCTCCGAAAACCATGGGCAGTACGATGGCAAGAACATTGAGGACAAATACCAGCATAAAGGATCCGATCACCCAAACCCATTCAAAAACAGACAGCGCCCTTCCCTGCACGCCCGCCATAAAAATGTTATACACCGGTCCCGCCTCGATGATGATCACCAGGCCGATATATCCGGCACTCAGCATCATATAGAGAAGCCCGCCAAAACTGGTGACCGTTTGAGCCGGATTCTCGGATGTAAAATCCGGATATGCCGCACCGAGGCCGATTCCCATTGAAACAATCCCCGGAACCATGAAAAAGACGGTGGTTAATGAAAGAACCATCATGAATGGGGTAACCTGGAGGAGAATGTTCGTTGCTGCAATAAGAACCTCTGTCAGTACAAGCAGGGGAAGAAAATAGATAATGAATTTTATCCAGAGAAAGCTTCGAAGCCGTATGGGTGCTGATTTGACCAACCAGAACGCTTCTTTCTCGGTGCTTACGGCAGGATACGCAAACCGCGCCGCAACAGATGTTAGCACAAAGGCGGCGAGCCCCATGTTTAGAAAAGAGAGAAAATTTTGAAGGTAAATCGTTTTGATCGGCGCCTTTTCAAGCGGAAGTACCTTGAAGTTATAGATATAGATCATAACCAGCGCCCCGATCAGAAAGATCTGAGACCACTGGGTCTGATCCCGAAAAAAGGTTTTGATCTCCTTTATTGCAAAGGCCCGGACCGGACCCGGCAAAAAATCGAGAAAATTCCTTTCCGAAGGCGGTTTTTTAAAGAGCCGGATCGGCGCGGCATGGGCCTTTGAAACTCCGCTGAAGTAAACGGCATCGGCAAGAATGATGTTCACAAAAATCATTGCCACGGCGAAGCTGCCGGAGAGCATTATATGAAACAGTCCGTTTTTTATCGAACCTGAAAGAAACGCCTTCATGCTGTCAAAAGCCCAGGTGCTCGGAAGATACGGCGACACCGGGGTCCGTAAATTTTTCATATAAATAATCAGGGTCACAAATGCGTCGGGGTCAACCAGACGCTCCGGTCTTAACATGCGAAAAACAAGAAAGAGCAGCAGAAACAGGGAAAGCCCAAAGAATATAAATAAACTCCTGATTCGGGTGGCCGGGAAAAAAACAACGGCCAGCATAACCATAATGGAACTGATACAGGACGCGGTAATGGAAAGGATTAAAAGGGTGACGGCGATACTCAGATAGAAAATCGGGCCTGCTGCAAAAACAACACCATACGACATGAAAACCGGTAAGGTATAGACCAGGACCATCCAAGAACTGTCAATCGTGCTCTCGATCCATCGGGAAATAAAAATTTTGTAACTGGATATTGGCATGGAATGGACAAGGGAGAGATCCCTGCTGAGATAAAGTTTGGAAAGGGATGTGAGAATACTGCTGAAAATAAGGAGCGAAAATAAGGTGATCAAAATCATGGAAAGAAGCTTTATGGCAAGAATGTTACCCAGCTCTTCGATACTTTTAAAATAATTAAGAACGCGAAAAGAAACAGCAAAAATACCACCCCAGAAAAGGACGCCAATGGTCCCGAATATCCAATACTTTAAAAAACCGCCCTTTTCTCTATCTGAAATCCCTTTATTCTTGAAAGACAGAAAACGAGGCGTTAACAATGTGATCGTATGTTTCATTTTTCCATTTTGCTGAAAATTTTCATTAAATATTCTGTTTAGATCGGGCTGCTGAATATATCTGAGGGGTCGGGGTGAATTTATTATAAATCCATATTGCCAGCGGAGCGTTTAACAGAGAAAACTCCCTGACCCCTCATCTATCTTTTCCTGCCCCAAAAACTGCCTGTCACTCAAGACGATCATTTGTCATTCTGATAAACACCTGTTCAAGATCCTCATCCTTTGCATGGGCTCTATGTTTCAACTCGTCGACCGTTCCTGTGGCGATGAGTGAACCTTTGTGAATGATGCCTATACGGTCACAAACGTCTTCCGCCACCGTCAAGGTATGGGTCGACATGAAAATGGTAACCCCCTCGCCGGCAAGCGCCCTGAAAAGATCCTTCACCATCTTGATACCTGCGGGATCGAGTCCCACCATCGGTTCATCCACAATGATCACCTCAGGGTCATGGAGAAGGGCCGCGGCCATTACCAGTCTCTGCTTCATACCGTGAGAGTACGACTCGATGAGATCGTTGGACCAGTCCATAAGGGAGAACATCTCCAGCTGCGCTCTGGACTTGTCGTAAAAGGCGTCTTGTTCCACACCATAAAGGTCGGCCGTAAACTTAAGATATTCAATCCCTGTAAGTTTTTCATAAAGGTGCGGCCTGTCAGGAATGAAACCGATCTTACCCTTGGCCTTTTCAGGCTGCGCTTCCATACTGATACCGCAAATTTTAACAGCGCCTGACGTCGGAGAAAGGATTCCTCCCATCATATTAATCGTGGTTGTTTTGCCGGCACCGTTCGGACCGATAAACCCGAATATTTCGCCTTTGGGGATATAAAGGTCCAGCGCATTGACCGCAAGAATATCGCCGTATTTCTTACTAATGTTTGTGAGTTCTATCATTTTGACTGTTCGACAACCTTTAACTCGACCTTACCAATGATATTCATTAGATCAAGTTGCTGTTTCTGGGTTCCGCTGGAGAACCGGATATGCGTTACATCCGCCGGCATCTGTCCAAAAAGGGAATCCGCCGTAATCCACCTGCCGAGGTACAAAAGATTCCATGCATGATAATAAAACCGGCCCTTTAAATAAACAAGGCCGGCCTCAACTTTCGCCGGTATACCTGTTGCCCGTGCAAGGGCGGCAAGAAGCACGGCATGCTCATTGCAATCTCCCACACGATTTTCAAGGGTGGACAGGGCATCGGGCAAAGAAAGGACCGGCCGTTTTTCGATGTTTTTATGAATCCAGTCAAGCAATTTTTGCGCCTTTTCTGACGGCGTGTCATTTTCTGAAACGATCTTCTCTGCCAAGCTCTGTATGGCAGGGTGATCCGACTGGATAAACGGTGACGGTGCGATAAATTCACCTGCGGTTTCCTGAATTTCTTTTAAATCAAGAACCGTTGGAAGCCCGGACAGAGATTCCTTTTGAATAGAGAGCAGATGATCCCTGAAAGTCTGCCTCCCCCCGTCCAGAAAGAGATCGTCAGATTTTATGCCGCCGATCTCGACTTTGAGTCGATTAAGCTGCCCAACCTCATCCAGAACGATATTGGATGGGATTGAAGCAACCCGGGTTAGATCCTGGCTCGATTGCACGGGGAGACCGAAAAGGGCGTCGTCACGCGTTGTTTTCTCAAGAATTATTCCTAAAAATCCCTTCTCCTTGAGAACCTGACCGTCTTCACCAATCCATGCCAGCTGGGTCATGCCCTTAAACGTTAAGGATACCTTGGTTGCCCGCTTCTTGATCCCCATGTTCTGGATATCCTCTTTGTCCATCACGCTGATGATGACAGGCTCCTGCCCCATCGTGGCAGGGTCAAAAACCTGAAAAGTGCGCCGATCTCCGGGCATCAGCCCGCTGGCCATAACTGAATCTACAATACCGGCGGTAAGATACAGTTTCTCCTTAAGCTCGATATCGATGTGTCCGGCAGATCCAGAACTTCCCGTTTTTATGGAAAGGATGTGATCTGTCACCGCTCCTTTGGCGGAAAAATGAAACCGTCCCGATCCGATCTCAAAATCAAACGAAGATAAGGAATAATCATCATTGAGCCTCCCCCGGGTTTCGAGGCGGATATCCTGTACCAGCCCCATGGTGTTGATGCGCATAAATAAGATTTCTTTCAGTTCATATCCTTTTTCTTTTTTTAAAAAAGTTGAATGAGAAAATCCTATCTTTCTCCCCCCCTGAAAAATGTTCATCCAGGAATCTCTATCTTCCATGGGGTTTACAGGGGATACAGGGATTTCATATTGCTTTGCATAAAATGTATTGAACAGGTCCAGCCGGAAAGCAAAAAGCACGGCAAACACGAGTGCAGAGAGCGCAACGCTGATCCAGAAGGGTTTCATTCTTTTAAAATGCATTGTTCATCTTCTCAAAAAAACCAGACTCAGCCAAGGCCAATAGGTAATGATTAAAACCGCAGCAAACAATACCAGCATAAACGGTATGGTCGAACGGTAAATTTCGGTAATCGGTTTATCAAAACGGTAGCTGGCAATAAATAGATTCATTCCCACCGGCGGGGTCAGGTAGCCGATCTGCATATTGGCCAGAAAAATAATGCCGAGGTGGATGGGATCGATACCGTATTCCATGGCGACGGGAAGTATCAGCGGCACCATGATAACCAGCGCGGAAAAGATGTCCAGAATCGCCCCCAGAAGCAGTAATAATATATTCAGCAACATTAAAAAGACGATTTTCCCGGTGATGTGGGCTTGTATCAGCTTAAATAATCTCATCGGTACTTCGGCGTCAATCAGAACATTCGTGGAAGCCAGAGAAACACCGATGATGAGTAGAATCCCGCCAATGATGAGCATGGACTCCTGCATAATGCCGGGAAGCTGCGAAAGCTTGATTTCCTTGTAAATAAAAACTTCGACAACGATGACGTACATCGCGGTCACGGCAGCGGCTTCTGAGATCGTGAAAAAGCCGCTATAAATACCCCCGAGAACAAAGATCGGCAGCGGTATTTCCCAGGCAGCTTCACGCAAAGCTTCGCGTGCCTCCTTGACGGAAAAAGGGGTCATGGGTAGGGAATCGCGGCGATTTACCCATAGGGACCAAATGGATAATAACACAAGCATGAGGAGTCCGGGCAGAAGTCCCGCCAGAAAAAGATCACCAATGGAAACGGTCTGACCCGTGCTCATTTGCTGTGCAATAATGCCGTATAGAATGAGCGGCAACGAAGGAGGGAACAAGAGTCCTAAACTGCCGGATGTCGTCACCAGGCCAAGGCTGAACTGTTCCCGGTATCCGGCCTGTTTGAGCGCCGGATATAGTAACGCGCCGAGCGCAACAATTGTCACACCCGAAGCACCTGTAAAGGCGGTGAATAATCCACAGGTCACCAGCGCCACAATGGCCAGTCCGCTGGGCATCCAGCCGAGAAACACGCGGGTGAGCCGCACAAGCCGATGGGATGTCCGGCTCTCACTCAATACATATCCGGCAAAGGTAAACAGCGGAAGCGCCAGCAAAAGGGGTGTATCGGCAATTCGATAAAACTCAATGGCAACCACCGACAAATGGACATCCAGGCAATAAAATCCGAGCATCGCAACCGCTAAAATAACAGCAAACAGCGGGGTGCCCATAATTGACAACAAAATCAATATCAGTGCGAGAATATATGGGGTCACGACGGGGTCTTAACTGTCTCTGTGAAGCTAATTAACATCAAAACGAAATAGCGCAGCGCAATCACGGCAAATGCGAAGGGAATCACAGCCTCACACACCCAGGTTGGAACCCGGGCAAATGCTATGGCGCCGCCTTCGAACTCCATCCATACAAATAGCAGGCTGTAATAGACCATAACCGAGCATACCACCGCCGTAAAAAGTGCTGCGACGCAGTTGATAATGCCTTTGACACGCTTCGGCAGATACCGGGTCACTGCATCAATACAGATGTGGTTGCCTTTTCGGCTGGCCACCATAGCACCAAAGAGGCCTATCCAGAGAACCAGAACACGAACCAAAACATCACCCCAGACAATGCCGCCTTCAAACAGATTTCGCAAAACAATCTGTGTCACCGCCACACCGATGACCAGCAGCAGCAACCCGACCAGAATACCGTCCTCGAGTCGGTGCAGAATCTTCTGAGTTCGTTCTATAGCGGTTTTCATAAATATGTGCCTATTGATTCGCTTTTGTTCATATTTTATCAGGCGGTCGGATGATTTAGTTTAGGTCGGGAAGCTGTCTGAGCAAATTATAGCGCGTTAATTAGTGTCCATCCACGAAGTGTGACGGACCAAACTAAGTGTCCAATTCAGAAATGAGCAATTTTTGTGTCACGCAAGGCCGCACAAGGGTTTGCGGTGAGGCGTACATGGCGTACGCCGCAGCCGGAAACCCGCGGAGAACGCCGCGCGGCGCAAAAAGGGCCATTTCTGGATGGACACTAATTGGTATTGGGCCGTTTCGATCGATATTCATTGAGATACTTCTCCAGGGTACTCACAATTTCCCGAGATAATGCTCCGGCTTCAATTAGCCGACCTGCGACCAGCGAAGCCTTGGCGGTCCATTCTTCCCGGGATTCGGCAGTTAATTTGACAAATTGAATGTTTTGTCTGCGCAATACTTCCAACGCCTTGACGTTGTCTTCACGATTCTGTTGATCGATTTTCCGAAACACGGCGCCCATCACACGGGTTACGATATTTTGATCATCCGGGGATATGTTGTTAAATGCCTTTCGATCCAGGGCCAGGACAGCGTAGATATACATCAACGGATTATCCATCAGGTATTTAACCTGTGTGTGCCATTGCAGTGCAATGGCTCCGATCGGTGAAGTCGTCACCGTGTCGATCAAACCCGTTTGCAGGCCGGTCCGAACATCTGCGATCGATAAGGGGATGGGCGTCACACCAAATGCCCTCACCGTTTCAAGGGCTGTTGAGTCGTTTTCCGGAATCCAGACCTTCTGTTTTCGCAGATCAACGAGGGTTTGTAACGGCGAATTTGACATCATATAGGCAAAACCGCCCTCTGCCAGGCCAAATGTTATGAATCCGTTTTTTTTGAAACCTTCGATAATGAGTCCATCCATCCGTTCACGAACATAATCGACCTCTTCAAAAGATTGAAATATCATCGGCAGGTTATAAATTTGGTTGTCAGAAAAAGAATGGGTCAAGCTGTTTGAAACAACCGCCCCCCCATGGAGCTGGCCAAAACGAATCTTACGTAAAACCGTCTTGTCATCGCCCATGATCCCTCCCGGATAGAATTTAAATCTTACCCGGGAATCTGTCTTTTGGGCCACTTCCATTGCACCTTTCCTCATTTCTTTCATCCAGGAAGACCCATCCGGCGACAACGTGGCAATCTTAAGTACCAGTGCGTGGGACCGGCCTGTCAGCATAACAAGGGTCAGTACAACAACAACTCGTAACAGCGGGGCAAATCTCATGCTCCTCTCCTAACTAGTGGCCATCCACGAATTCAAAATGAACACGATGGGTGTCCAATTCATAAATGAGATATTTTTTCGATGAGCAAGGCCGCACAAGGGTTTTCGCCCGAGGCGTACGCCTGTACGTTGAGGGCGGAAACCCGCGGAGAACGCCGCTCATCGGAAAAATAGCCATTTATGGATGGACACTAACTAAAAATATTCTCCGGCGCTACCCAACAGCGCCTTTGCCTGCTGTTGGGCAAAAATATTGATCAGCACATATCCGGACACATTCGGTTCATCATTCAGGACTTCCCTGAGCAACCGGTCATGCAACTCCCGATCAAATACCAGCCGAGCATACTGGCGGGCATAAACCACTTTTACCATTAAATTCTTATTGTTTGAAATTTCCAGTGCGCGTTCAAAATGTTCGCGGCCGACATCGGGTTTTCCACCCAAGGCCGGCGGCAGCAATGTCGAAAAGACGCCCAAATATAAATGGGCTCCTCCGTCCTGATAGAGCTCATCCAACTCGACGACCCGATTCATAATCGTCTCAACCCGCGGTATTTCGGCAATCGCATTCCAGTCGTCAACCCTGGCCTGAATCCAACCGGCCCAAGCCTCACCAAGTGCATATAAAACCGGCACATCCTTGGCATCCGTTTCAGCGATGGCGTTCGTAAATTCCTGGAAATCGGCGCCCTTTGATGCGCAGATTTCGGACTTTCTCAAACACACGGCACGAAAGGCATAATGTAGCCCTTTTTCCGTCAGTTTTTTCGCCCTCCCGGTCTCCTTTGCGAACACGGTTGCATAAGCGGTATACAAGTTTGCGGCCATTCGAAGTAATGATGCATTGTCAGGGTCTTTGCGCAATAGGCTGTCAATCATCAGCAAATACGCCGGACCACCGGCTTCAACCGTTGCCAAGTCGTCATTGTTAATAATGACATGAGATAAATTATCGGCCAGATCGACTGTGGCGGATGAAATGAAGACAGAGCAGCCGGATATCACCAAAACAAGCAGGATGAAGAGATGCAATGATAGGACATGGATTCGTCCGAATGCTCTGAATGCGGTCTGTTGAAAAATGCCGAACACGATACGTAAAATCCCTTTTTATGTTTTCCAAATAAAGCGGAATTGTCCTTGGCCTTGAATCCCGATTTTATCGGGCCACCTTTTTCAAAGGCCCCGCCGGGAAAATTCCGACGGCCATTAAAATCGTAAAGATTTTTATCCTACCTCCCCCAACAGGAGGCGTCAAGAACCAAAATGTTAGATCCTCGGGGCTCATCGAAAGGAATTTATACTTTCAATTTTGTTAAAAATAGTGTTAGGATTTCGCCGGAAATGATTCTTTAAACCCTTTCGTATTCAAATGAATCTCCCTGCAGAAATTTGCAGGGTATCAAAATAGATCAAATTCATATTCTTGAACCGATTTCGAAATCGATATGTATTTCATTTAATTCGTCAGACGTTAACCCTGCAACAAGCTGAAGGGAATTAGCAGTTAAATGATGGCCGGCTTTCATTTTGATTTGAGATTGCCGACTGTGCAAACATTCCAGAAATACATATGAAACCATGAGGATCGCAGTTATTTCCGATATCCACGGTAACATGGAGGCATTTACTCGGGTATTAAACGATATTGACGCATCCAATATCGACGTTGTCATTTGCCTGGGTGATAATATCGGCTATGGCCCTGAACCCGATCAGGTTGTCAACCTTATTCAAGACCGTAATATCCCCTCAGTGATGGGGAATCACGAACTGGCCTTTGTCGATCGGGACTATCTAAACTGGTTTAACCCTGTTGCACGCAAGTCCCTTAACAAAACCGTTGAAATGCTTTCTGAAAAAACCAAACGCTTCATTATCCGACAGAAGCCTTTCATAACAGGCTATAATTGCCGGTTTGTTCACGGATTTCCACCGGATTCTCCAGTCATCTATCTTTTTGAGGTCAAAGGAAATCGCCTGCGAAATATTTTTAACCAAATGGAAGAGAGAATTTGTTTCACGGGACACACACATACCTTAAAAATCATCAGCTATGACGGACAAGACGTGTCACACGAATCCCTGCCCCGGGGTACAACAGATCTCAACGAAAAAATGCAGTACATCATCAATATCGGCAGCGTCGGACAGCCAAGAGACGGCAACAATAACGCGAAATACGTCATTTGGGATACCGCAAAGAAGAATATCGAGGTTAAATATATACCTTACGATATTGCCACCGTAGTCGATAAAATTATAGACGCCGGCCTTCCGGGGGTACACGCGGCGAAGCTCTGGTAGCGGATAGACTCTGGGAATGTTATTGAAAACATGACAAGCCATCTCAAGAATGTGGATCACGTTCAAGGACAAGGCGCGAGACGCCGTAGGCGTCATGTGTAACAGATGAAAAAGCGCAGCATACAGGGGAGTATGTGAGCATTTTGAAGAGGCTCGCAACACCGTCATTGGGCGTCAGATGCATTTTCGAGTTGGCTTGTAATCAAAAATAAAGGCGTAGCGGAAGATTGAAAAAGATAGGTAAATATAAAATATGCGGCCTTCTGGGCAGGGGCGGTATGGGAAAAGTCTACAAGGTCGAAATGCCCGTAATCGGTAAAATTTCAGCCTTAAAACTTCTTGACCCAAATCCCTTGCTGGTTGATCTTTTAGGCCCTGAAACCATACATCAGCTTTTTATTTCCGAAGCAATAACCATGGCAAGCTTGAGACATCCAAATATTGTAAAAATATGGGATTTTGATGAGACGAAAGGCACGCCTTTCTATACAATGGAATACTACGGCAATAACCTTGGCACCACTATCGGTGAAACTTACAAGACCGAAAAGCCGTCACGTATTATCAAAATAGACAAGGCTATTGATTACACCAGGCAAACCCTTTCCGGACTCGCTTGCCTGCATTATGCCGGTGTTGTTCATCGAGACATTAAGCCTTATAATATCCTGTTAACGGAGGACGACGCGGTAAAAATCTGTGATTTCGGTTTGTCCAAGTTAAGGGGTGAATCCTATTCAGGACCATCGAATCTGAAAGTCGGCTCCCCATGGTATGCCGCACCAGAGCAAGAAGATGATCCTGACCGGGTTGATTTCAGCGCAGACATCTACTCCGTCGGTGTAATGCTGTATCGAATGCTTACCGGAAGCCTGCCCATGGAAGGATTCAACCCGCCGAGCAAGTGCAACCCGGACCTGGATGAAGCATGGGACGCCTTTATACAAAAGGCCATTGCTCCGAAAATTCAAGACCGGTTTGCCGGCACAAAAGAGATGCTTCAGGTTTTGGATGAACTTTATGCGGCCTGGGAAGAAAAAAAGGAGAAAATCTGTGCGCTTTCCGATTCAATTTTAACAGATCTTGAAAAATCTAAACCCGCCTCCGTTCCGAAACCCATCCAGCTTAGAAAACAAAGCCTCAAGGTAGACCCCCGTCGTGCGAAAAAGACATTTTCAACGGATCACTTATGGCGTCCATTATCCTTTATTCAAAATGACTTTAAAATCAACAGAAACGACACGGTTACGGACCGTTCAACAGGCCTCGTCTGGCAGCAAGGGGGAACGGAGTATCCCCTTACTTGGAATCAGGCCCGACACTACATCGAAAGATTGAATAAAACCCGCTTTGCCGGCTACAATAACTGGCGGCTTCCGACCGTCGATGAGCTGATGTCAATCCTGACCGACACGCCGCACGGTGATGATTATTGCATCGAGTCCGCCTTTGATCAAAACCAACAATGGTTGTGGAGCTCAGACCGGCGTTCGTATATGGCCGCCTGGTATGTCAGTTTTGAAATGGGATTTATTACATGGCAGGATTTCAGCGGCTCCTGTCATGCCAAAGCCGTCTGTGAGGAATAATTCTGTGCGGATTATAGACAGCCACATTCACTGCGGAATCCAGAATATATCCCTGCCGTATACCCGTATCAAACCACTTCTAAATGAAGCAGGGATAGCCAGTGCATGCCTTTTTGCCCCGGTAGAGGATATCTACTATCGATACACGAGCTCTTTTCGTGATGACGATGCATGGAGAGAATGCCGGTCACGGACACATGAATACCTTCTGGAAATCGCCCGGGAAAACAATGGTATCTATCCCTATTATTTTGTGTGGAACGATTTTACCATCGAAGACCTTGATAAACCTTTCCTCGGAATTAAATGGCACCATCACGATGGTGAGCCACCCTACCATTATCACGATCCAAGGTGCACTGAAATGATCAATGCCATTTGCGCCAGAAATCTTCCCATCGTTTTGGAAGAGACGTTTGATCGAACGGTTAAATTTATTGAACAGGTCGCGGGAAGGACGCCTGTTATTATACCCCATCTCGGACTTCTAAACGGTGGTTTTGAATCCCTTTCAGATGCAAAAATATGGGAGAATGATACCGTATACGGGGATACGGCACTTGCCGGGCATTACGAAATTTCAAGCTTTTTGGAAAGATACGGGGCGGACAGGCTCATTTTCGGAAGCGATTACCCATTCGGCATGCCCGGCCATCAGTTAAATCAACTCATTGACATGGGCATGGGACAGAACGATCTTGAAAAAATCTGCTCCCGGAATATTTTAGGGTTGTTAAAAGTAAAGACAGAATTATGAGATTGAATTTTAAAAAAGTGCTGGTCACCGGTGGTGCGGGGTTTATTGGGTCTCATCTTGTAGATGCCCTGGTATCGGAAGGATGTGAAGTGTCCGTGATTGATGATCTTTCAACAGGACATCTTTCCAACCTGGAACATATCAAAAAACATATTACGTTCTATCAGGGAGACATACTAAACCAGGAACTGCTAACCAACGCAGCCAAAGAATGCGATATCATATTTCACCTGGCAGCTGTGGTTTTCGTTCCGCAGACCGTGGACAACCCTGTCGATTCTGCAATGATCAACGAAATGGGCACCCTCTTTGTTCTCGAAGCCGCCCGGACAAATAAAATCAAACGGGTTGTTTTTGCCAGTTCATGTGCGGTCTATGGTGACGACCCAATTGTCCCGAAGCATGAAAATATGAATCCAAAGCCACAAAGTCCTTACGCGCTTCACAAGCTTACGGGAGAGCATTACGCCCGCCTTTACCATGATCTTTATGGGCTTGAAACAATCAGTCTGCGGTATTTTAATGTTTATGGCCCAAGGCAGGATTCGTCTTCTCCTTATTCCGGAGTTATTTCGATTTTCATGAATAAGGCTGCCACAAAAACTTCTCCTGTTATTTACGGAGATGGAAATCAGTACAGAGATTTTATATTTATCAACGACGTGGTCAGAGCGAATCTGCTTGCGGCAAACATGCGCAGAACCAGGGGAGAAACTTTCAACGTGGGCACTGGTAAATATATCCGCATTCATCGGCTCTGGGAAATGATCCGGCGGCTGGCAGATCTGGACATTGAGCCTAAATATGAATCCTCAAGGTCCGGAGATATAATCGAGTCTGTGGCAGATATCGGCCATATCCACAAAACCCTTGGTTTCAAGCCGGGGTACGCCGTTGAAAAAGGTCTTGAGATCACATTTGAATGGTATATTGACCGGAAAAACCTTTAGAAAATTGAAAGGAAGCTTTAAATGAAATTAACTGTAGCGGGAACAGGATATGTCGGTCTTGTCACTGGAAGCGGGTTTGCAAATCTGGGCAACGATGTCATCTGCTATGATATTGACAAAAAAAAGATTGATCTGCTGGCAAACGCCCAAATACCGATATATGAACCCGGCCTGGAAGAAATATACAGGAGAAATCTTGAATCAGGAAGACTCCAAGTAACAACAGACACAATAAAATCGATCCGAGAGTCTGACATTATTTTCATCTGTGTCGGTACGCCCAATAACAAACAACATCAAGTTGATCTTACAGCAGTAAAGGGAGTTGCAAAAGACATCGGCAAGTACATGGATGAATACAAGATTGTTGTGAATAAAAGTACGGTGCCTGTGGGAACTGCCGACCTGGTAAAAAAGATCATAAAGGAAAACCAGAAAACAAAGATCGATTTTGATGTTGTTTCCAATCCTGAATTTCTGAGGGAAGGGGCTGCTGTAAAAGATTTTGAAAATCCAGATCGAATCATCATCGGTTCAGATAGCAGAAAAGCCCAAGATATTATGACCTCGTTATACCGTTCCAGAGCAAGAACTGACAGGCCGATTATGATCACCGACATAAGGAGCGCAGAGCTTATCAAATACGCAAGCAATGCCATGCTGGCAACGCGCATCAGCTTTATGAACCAGATCTCTTATCTGTGCGAAAAAACAAACGCAGATATCAAAGAAGTGGCAAAGGGAATGGGCTTTGACAACAGGATTGGATCTCGGTTTTTACAGGCAGGTTTAGGGTATGGAGGCAGTTGTTTTCCAAAAGATATTAATGCGCTCATATCCACGCTGAAACAGAATGCGTGCGATTCTGATCTGTTTGAAGCTGTAAACAGGATAAACGAGGAACAGAAAAACGTTGTCATCGAAAAGCTGAACTCTGTATTAGAGATAAAAGGCAGCACTATCGCTGTCTGGGGCATTTCTTTCAAACCCAAAACAGATGACATCAGAGAAGCGCCTTCATTAAAAATCATTAAAAAATTGCAGGATTTAGGGGCAACAGTTCATGCATGTGACCCTGCTGCAATTGAAAACGCCAAGAATGCTATAAACGATGTGAAGTTCTTTGCAGATCCCTACAAAACAATCCGTAATTGTGATGCATTAATTGTTGCCACCGAATGGAATGAATTCAGAAATCTTGACATGCGGGCGGTAAAAAACCTTTTAAAAAATCCGATAATCGTGGACGGCAGAAACATCTATGACCCGAAAGAGATGAAAGATTTTGGATTCAAATACATGGGGATCGGCAGGTGAGGATATTTCGTATTGTTTATCTGGGTTGGTTTTATTTGATTTTTGGAAGTTGAGCGGCATTTTATTTTTACCCTTTTGATGGAGCGTAATATGTTAAAAAAATATGAGTTGAGTCCAGCCGATCTTCGGTCTGTATGTGAACCCAAAATGTTTAATTTCAAAGATACCTCGGAACTAGACCCCTTGGACGAAGTTATCGGCCAGACACGAGCGGTGGAGGCGATAGACTTTGGCTTGAACATGAAAAGCCCGGGATACAATATCTTTATCACGGGGATCGAAGGTACCGGAAAATCCACCATTATCAGGGACATCGCCGGTCGACATGCAAAAACCCTCAAGTCGCCTGTTGACTGGTGTATTGTGCACAACTTTAAGGATGAATACCGACCGAAAGCCATCCCTGTTCCCACCGGGAGAGCGGTTCAGTTTTCCAAAACAATGGGCAAACTGATTGATGACCTGAAAAAGGTGCTTCCCAAAACCTTTGAGCATGAATCGTATCAGGATAGACAATCGGAAGTTCAGCAAAAGTATTCCGACCTAAAAAAGGAAATATATAAAAAACTGGAGAACTCCGCCGCAGAAAAAAGTATCAAGATCAACCGGACCAAATCAGGGTTTCAAACCATACCCATCATAGATGAAAAGCCGATCTCCCCCGAGGAGTTTTTGGCGCTTCCGCAGGAAAAGCAGGCTGAAATCGAGGAAAATATCAATGCCGTTCAATCGGAAATCGACCCCACCGTTAGAGAAATCAGTCAGGTCAACCAGAAGATGAACTCCCAAGTTGACAAACTGATGGAAGAAGTAACGCTGTTTGTCGTAAAGGGCCGAATAGATATCATCAAAGACGAATACAAGGATTGTAAAGACATTCTAACCTATCTGTCTGCGGTACAGGCGGATATTTTAGAAAACGTTAAGGATTTTCTTCCTGATCTGGCAAAAAAATCTTCCTTTCAAGGTATTATGCTTCAACCCGCCGAACCGTCATTTCAGCGCTATGATGTCAATGTGCTGGTCCGGCAAAAACCTTCCGAAGGCGCTCCGGTAATTTTTGAAACAAATCCGACCTACCATAATGTTTTCGGTCAAATTGAAAAAAGAGCCCACATGGGAACCATTATTACGGACTTTACCATGGTCCAGGCAGGATCCTTTCTGAGGGCCAATGGCGGCTTTCTGATCATGGAGATTGAATCTGTCCTCATGAATCCGCTCGTGTGGGAAGCGCTTAAACGGGCGCTGCAAAACAAACTTCTTTTTATTGAGGATGTACCTTCAGGATTGGGATATAGTGCCTCATCGCTTCGTCCTGAACCTATTCCCATAGACGTCAAGGTCATCCTGCTGGGCAGTTATCACCTGTTTCATTTGCTCCAAAACAATGATTCGAAATTTAATAAAATCTTTAAAGTCAGGGCAGACTTTGATCATGAAGTCGAAAAAAACGAGGATACCGTTCAAAAATATGCACGATTTATCGCCCGTGCCTGCAAGGAAGAAGACCTGCTCCCCTTAACACCTGAAGGTGTTGCCGCCGTCGTAGAGTTTGGCGAAAAATATATTTCCGATAAAAACAAGCTGTCCATCAGATTCGGACCCATCATGGGAATTTTAAGAGAGGCTGATTACTGGGCAAGAAAAAAAACCGCCGAGCTTGTTTCAGACAAATTTGTGACACAGGCATTTGATAAACACAGGTTTCGCTATAATCTGTATGAAGAAAAAATACATGAATCCTATGTGGATGATACGATCATCATCGATGTGAATGGAGATGTTGCCGGTCAGGTGAATGCCCTCTCCGTATACCAAATCGGTGATATCTCATTCGGGCGTCCCTCTCGAATTACAGCCGAAACATTTATGGGAAAAGAGGGGCTTATTAATATCGAACGCGAATCGAAGCTCAGCGGGAAGACCCATGACAAAGGCGTTCTCATTTTATCCGGGTATCTGGGAAGAACATTTGCGCAAAACTATCCCCTCAATCTATCCATCAGCATTACGTTTGAGCAGAGCTACAGCGGTATCGATGGTGACAGCGCCTCTTCAACGGAACTGTATGCAATTATCTCAAGTCTTGCTGATGTTCCTATCCGCCAAGGTATTGCCGTAACGGGATCGGTCAATCAAAAAGGAAAAATCCAGGCGATCGGCGGTGTAAATCAGAAAATTGAAGGGTTTTTTGATGTTTGTAAAGCCAAAGGGCTTACCGGCGAACAGGGTGTATTGATTCCTCGCGCAAACATTAAAAATCTGATGCTCAAGAAAGAAGTCATCGACGCTGTTAAAGAAAAGAAATTTCATATATACCAGGTTTCTGCTGTTGAAGAGGGGATCGAAATTTTAACCGGTATGAATGCAGGAATTCCTGATGAAACCGGAGATTACCCGGAAGACACTGTGTATGGAAAGGTTCAGGAAAAGTTGAAAAAATATTTGGAACGATCCATTCAGCTTAAAAAGAGATTTGGAGATAAAGACACATAATCGAAGCAAAGGAGAACGATAAGAAAAAATGAATATCATCACAACCTCAATAGAAGGTGTCCTTATTGTTGAGCCCGTTGTTTATAGGGACAAGCGCGGATTTTTCATGGAGACCTTTCATCAGAAGAGATACAAAAAATCCGGTATTCAGAGGGATTTCATTCAGGACAACCTCTCCAGTTCCGTACGGAACACCCTGAGAGGACTGCACTACCAAACCAAGCATCCTCAGGCAAAGCTTATCCAAGTCATTTTCGGAGAAATATTTGACGTCGCTGTTGATATCCGTCCCGGTTCATCGACCTTCGGCAAATGGACGGGTGTGCATCTTTCGGACCAAAACTACCGACAGCTCTTTATACCCGAAGGATTTGCGCACGGATTTTGCGTGCTCAGCGAAACAGCCCTTGTTTCATACAAATGTTCGGATTTCTATTCCCCCGAAAACGAGGGCGGAATTTTATGGTCCGATCCGGACATTGGAATAGACTGGCCGATAAAAAATCCGATCCTGTCAGAAAAAGACCAACAGTATCCGCGCCTATCCGAACTCCTTCCCAACCAACTTCCCTCCGGGGAATAGGGCTGATGAAAAAAGATTCAAATTTGAAGTTTCGATTTCGGAACGGGACTGTTAATCGACCGCTTAGAATATCATGGCCTTGAAAAGATGACGGAAAGAATTAAAAAAGCAGAGCTCCTTGCACCGGCGGGCAACTTTGAAAAGCTCCAGATCGCCATACATTATGGTGCGGATGCGGTTTATCTGGCAGGCCAAAATTTCAGCCTGAGAAATTTCTCTGAGAACTTTACGATTGATGAACTTGAGTCGGCGGTAGCGTTTTCCCGGAAGCACGGCGTTAAGGTCTATGTGGCATGTAATATTTACTCAAGAAATTTTGAACAGAAAGACATTAAGAATTATCTTAAGAAACTCGCTGAAGTCGGTCCGGACGCTGTCATCGTTGCTGATCCCGGAATTTTTATGGAAGCACGCACTGTCATCCCACAAATCCCTCTACACCTGAGCACCCAGGCGAACACAACCAATTATAAAAGCGCTGTGTTCTGGAAAAATCTCGGTGCCAAAAGAATCAACACCGCAAGAGAGCTCTCCTTGAACGAAGTCAAGGAGATTGCCCAATGTTCCGGCGTAGAAATTGAAGCCTTTGTACACGGGGCCATGTGCATATCATACTCTGGTCGATGCCTCTTGAGTAACTTCATGGCAAATCGCGCCAGCAACCGGGGACTTTGTTCTCACCCGTGTCGGTGGAAGTATGCGCTCGTAGAAGAGCTTAGACCCGGTAAATACTTTCCATTTGCTGAAGACCAGCGGGGCGCTTATATTTTCAATTCAAAAGATCTGTGTATGATCGAGCACATCCCTGAAATGTTGGAAGCCGGTATCGTTTCCTTGAAAATCGAAGGTAGAATGAAGGGAATCAACTACCTGGCTTCGACGGTAAAAGTTTACAGAGAAGCCATAGACGCCTATATTGAGAATCCAGAGAAATACGAAATTAGAGAATATTGGCTTGAAGAATTGGGGAGAATCAACCACAGAGGTTACAGCACCGGGTTTTATTTTGGAGATCCGGACCAGATCTCGCCGGCATATGAACGTAAAAAAAATCGAAACCAGATATTTCTTGGGAAAGTGCTCGATAACGCCGGCGAAACCGGTGTGAGTATCGATGTGAGAAACAAACTTTTCCAAGGAGAAGTTATCGAGATTTTAAGCAGAAAAGGCCCTGTAAAGCATGATAAAGTTATCGATATATTAGACCCGCACGGACAATCCATACCTTTTGCTCAGCCCAACAGCAAGGTTACGATCCTGCTGGATCATGATTGCCTGCCGAACGATATCATCAGAAGGATCGAAACGATATAGTATGAACCTATCTCAAAAATAAGATTGCGGTTCAGGGCAAGGCGCGAAACTGTGAAAAAGCGGAGCATACACGTAGTATGTGAGCATTTTGAACCGTTTCGCAACACCGCCATGGGCACCAGATTGTTTTTGAGAAAGGTTCATGAAATCTTGAAAGGCGGACGACCACATGAAAGGATATGTTCAGGTGTATACAGGGGATGGAAAAGGAAAGACCACCGCGGCCATAGGCCTGTCAATAAGAGCCGCAGGTGCCGGCCTCAAAGTATTTATCGCTCAATTCATAAAAATGGGAGATTACAGTGAAATCAAGGCATTAAAAAGGTTTTCCGATTATATCTCCGTAGAGCAATTCGGACTGGACCGCTTTATCAGAGGGAAGCCATCGCCGGAAGACATTGAAGCTGCCCAAAAGGGACTCGAAAAGGTAAAATCGATCCTAACTTCAGGCCAATATAATATTGTCGTACTTGAAGAGGCCAACGTTGCCGTAACCTGCGAACTTTTTTCCGTTCAAGAACTTCTCGACCTTATCGACGTAAAACCAGACGGCGTAGAACTTGTCATTACCGGTCGTGACGCTGCCCGTCCAATCATTGAAAGGGCAGACCTGGTGACCGAAATGAAAGCCATAAAACACTATTTCCATAAAGGGGTAATCGCGAGGGCTGGAATCGAAAAGTAGAATATCGGCACTCGCCCGGCTCAAAATTTCCTTAATTCGGTCTGAAAATTGTAACACGTCCCATAAAAGGATGGAAGCTATGCTTTTTTTAGAATTGCTAAAGTCTCTTCAAACTTCCCTGTTATTAATCGAGTCATCTTTGCAACATCATCGAGCAAAACACCTGCTTCCTCCAAATCATTCTCTTTGGCCATTTGAGCCCAATCGTTGTAGGTTTTTGCATGGTCATCATTATGCTTTACCCAATGTTCAAGTCGTATGATTAATTTTTCGTCAAATGATAAAGCACTTGCTGTTTCATGGTCATGATGATGGCGATCAGAATCACCGTTATGGTGAGGTGGCATTTGAATTCTCCCAATATCAGTTGGTGCCCATCCATAAATGGTCTTTTTGCTTGCCCAGTTAAATCCGTATTTAATATTTAACCGGGGCCCAACCCGCCAAAGGCGGGCAAGTCTCTGCGTTATGCTCAAAAAATAATCCTCGGAATATGACACATATGCACCCCAAGTTCATTTCCTTCGGGGCACCTGCGGTTATTTTTTTCGCATGCCTTGATATAGAACAAAAATCCTTATTTCTGGAAGGACACTAGTTGATAAAAAATGATCTGTTATTTACAGCCATTGATAGCGACAGTCAATATACAAAATAGGACATATAGCATCGTTGACACTCAAAGTTATGGCGGGAAAACATGAATCAGCGCGCCTTGAATAAAAAAACAATCGCCATTCTGCTTATTTTGATCGGCGGCACTTTTTCTGGAATTTCAGGAGGGGCTTTTTTCGCTTTGACCCACGATCTTCCTCAAATTCGATCCCTTGAAACGTTCAGACCGCTTTCCGTGACACGCATCCATTCAGCTGACAGGGTACTTCTTACAGAACTCTTTGTAGAAAAAAGAGACTCTGTCCCCCTTAATGTCATCCCCTATTACCTGAAGGCAGCGCTGATCGCCACGGAAGACAGAAACTTCTACAAGCACAGCGGTGTAGATATTAAAGGAATCCTAAGGGCCGTCGTCAAGGACATTCGTGCAGGAAAGTTTGTCGAAGGAGCCAGCACGATTACACAACAGCTTTCAAAAACACTTTTTCTCACGCCGAAAAAGACGCTGATACGAAAACTAAAAGAAGCGATTCTGGCTTTTCAGCTGGAGCGTCGTTACACTAAAGATGAAATTCTGGAGCTTTACCTGAGCCAGGTTTACTTCGGCAGTGGTGCATACGGTGTGGAATCTGCTGCCAGAATTTTTTTCGGAAAGTCAGTTAAAAACCTGAGCCTTTCTGAATGCGCCTTGGTAGCAGCTATGCCCAAGGCGCCTTCCAGATATTCACCACTTGTGAACAGGGACCTTGCAATACGGCGACGGAACATTGTTTTAAAACAGATGATCGATACCGGTACGATTACGGAAGCAGCCTATCATAAAGCGCTCAAAGAACCGCTTCGCCTCGACAACCGAAATAAGCCCTCCATCAACGCGCCCTATTTTGTGGAATATGTGAAAACATTTTTGGAAGATACCTTAGGTTCATCAAGGCTGTATAAAGGTGGGCTTGCCGTTTATACAACCCTCAATTTTGAACTCCAACAAGCAGCGGAATATGCGGTATCTAACGGACTCGATGTCCTTGAAAAAAGAATGAAGCAGCAAGGAATAAATGATCCGAATCCACAATGCGCACTGGTCTCCTTAGATGTTCAAACTGGTGGAATCCTTGCAATGATAGGGGGTAAGGATTTTTTTGAAAGCCCTTTTAACAGGGCCGTAAATGCCAAAAGACAGCCCGGATCCGCATTTAAACCGATTGTTTACGCCTATGCCATTGAACGGGGCTTTGCCCAGAACAGGTTGATACTCGACGCACCGATCTCCTTTAAAGGCGGTAAAAACGGAAAGGAATGGAAGCCCGAAAACTTTTCCAAAAGTTACATGGGAGAAATGACATTGAGAAAGGCACTTGCCGTATCTGAGAATATCCCCGCAGTAAGGTTGATCGAGATGCTGGGCCCGTCATCGGTTTCACGCTTCGGATACACCCTGGGTATTGAATCCACGCTTGCGCCAAACTTATCCCTCGCACTCGGTTCATCGGAGGTGACGCTGATCAACTTAACTTCTGCTTATGCTGTTTTCCCCAACAGGGGAAAAAAGATTAAACCTTATGGAGTAATGGAAGTTGTTGATCAAAATGAACGAATCGTCTGGCGTGTAAAACCCTCCAAAAAAATAGCCATGTCCCGTGCAAGTGCCGCAATAATAACAGACATACTCCAGGCGGTCATTTTAGAAGGGACAGGCCGAAAAGCGCGGGTTATCGGGCACCCTGTTGCCGGAAAAACAGGCACTACAAATCAATTTAAGGATGCGCTTTTTATCGGTTTCTCACCTTCAATTGCAACAGGTGTATGGGTGGGGCAAGATGCGTTTGTGACCTTGGGAGAAAAGGAAACCGGCGCCAAAGCAGCGCTGCCCATATGGATCGAATTCATGACGAAAGCAATTTCAACCCAGCCCCAACAATACTTTGATATTCCGGATGATATCGTACAGATACGCATCGATCCGATAACCGGCCTCCCTGCAGCTGAAGGTTCATCCAACAGCGTCGCCGCCCTTTTCAAAAAAGGCACGGAACCCAAGCGCTTTCGCTAGAAAAAACAGAGACGATCACATGAAGGAATGCTTATCGAAAAATAAAGAGGCGACTCGAAACAGAGGAATCGACATAGACAGTCTGAAACACCCAGGGATCACCGGTGATGGGAATTGACAATTGAGCGGTTGTTGACTTTTGTGTAACCGTATAATATCATGTAAGAAATGAAAAGTTTGAGGCATTGGTTATGAAAAAATATTTTAGGCTCAACCCGCTTAACGTCTCGATGCTGGTCGTCGTCTTGGTAATCATTGCCTATTTTTACGGAATAACTTTCCTGGATATAATGGAACTAAAAACCATTGACTTAAGATTCAATTCCAGGGGAAAGGTCCCTCCAAGCTCCCAGGTGGTGTTGGCAGTCATCGATGAAAAAAGCCTCGACCAGGAAGGAAAATGGATCTGGCCGAGATCAAAAATGGCGGATCTGGTTACCAAAATTTCAAAGGCAGGTGCCAAGGTTGTCGCCTTCGACATAGGGTTTCTCGAACCCGATGAAAAATCACTCATTCGAACCATAAAGGATATCCAAAACAAAGCCGAACATTCCGATATCCGAGACGTGTCCTTTATAGACTATCTGGAACATTTAGAATCACAATCGGATCATGACAGGTTGCTGGCCGAAGCCATAAAGAATTCCAGCGCCAAAGTGGTCCTCGGTTATTTTTTTCAAATGGGATGGACAGGACTAGGGCACATAGACGAAGAAGATATCCTCATGCACACGGAGAACAGCAAAGGTTCCATGTATAAAATCGTGCGGTATGAATCGAGCGAGGCGAGCAATGTGCCTCTTATAGAGGCAAAGGTACCGCAATCAAATATTAAAGAGATATCCAGTTCAACCGACTACTCCGGGTACTTTAACATGATCCCCGACCCGGACGGTGTTGTTCGACGGATTCCCGGTGTTTTCAGATTCAATGATATGCTGTATGCTCCTTTATCGATTGTCTCAGCCAGTGTTTACCTCAACGATCCTATTTCTGCCTACGTGGACGAGCATGGAGTAGAAAGTATAAAAATCGGAAAGTTATCCATCCCGACCGATAAATATGGACAAATTCTGATCAACTACCGAGGGCCGGAAGGAACCTTCCCCCATATTTCGATTACAGATATCCTCAATGAAAAAATCCATAAAAATACTCTCAAGAACAAGATTGTATTGATTGGTGCGACCGCTCAGGGGATATACGATTTGCGGGTTTCGCCTTTTGCCACCGCATTTCCCGGCCTCGAAATCCATGCCAACATACTGGACAGCATCCTCTCAAAAGATTTCCTGCATCAACCGGAATGGGCCAGAATATTTGACGTCTTAACGATTACTATAGCAGGACTTCTTCTCGCGTTTGTTCTTCCCCGGACCGGCGTCATCACCGGTGCAATCACCGGTGCCCTGCTCTTTTTCGGACATATTCTGCTCTGTCATTTTCTCTTCTCCGGAAAGGGATGGATCATAAACCTTATCTATCCCCTTTCCGTAATTGTTATCCTATACATCGGGATTACGACATACAGATATATCCTGGAGTTAAGGCAGAAACGGTTCATAAAAAATGCTTTTTCCACCTATCTTGCCCCATCAGTGGTAAAGCATCTTGTGGACTCCCCTGAAAAGCTTGTTCTCGGGGGTGAAGAACGCGAGATCACGGCATTTTTTTCTGATGTCGAGGGCTTCACAGGTATCTCCGAAGCACTTTCGCCGCATGAACTGGTTGAACTTTTAAATGAATTTCTGACTGAAATGACAGATATTATCTTGGATCATGAAGGGACTGTTGACAAATTCGAGGGCGACGCCATCATCGCATTTTTCGGAGCACCCAACTATTTAGAAAATCAAGCTGAAACCGCTTGTATGGCCTGTATTGAAATGCAAAAACGGCTGTCTAAGCTTCGAGAAAAGTGGAAAGTGGAGGGGAGGCCCGAACTTTTAATGCGAATCGGCATTTCAACAGGTCCGGCCGTTGTTGGAAACATGGGATCGAGAAACCGCATGGACTATACCATGATGGGAGATACAGTGAATACTGCGGCAAGACTGGAAGGCGTTAACAAGATATACGGGACATATACCTTGATCAGTGAAACAACTTACGCGGCGGCGGGAGATTGGAGCCTAACACGTGAAATAGATTCTATCAATGTTGCCGGAAAAAATGAACCGGTATCAGTTTACCAGCTCTTGGGATATCCCGGAGATATTGACGAACGGGTTCGTGAAACGATAGATTACTACACAAGAGGCCTGTATTCCTATAGGCGCCGAGACTGGAACAAAGCCATTATGTTCTTTTTAAAATCTTTATCGTTAACCCCGGAGGACGGTCCGAGTAATACTATGCTGGCCCGATGTAATGAATTCAAGACGAATCCGCCGGGCAAAAATTGGGACGGGACCTATAGTATATTACATAAGTAAAACTCCCCGTGGAAAGCCGCGGGGTATTCTGGCCCGGTTTTTATAAAATTCCTTACCGCCGGTGCTGTGGAATCAAAGCGAAGTGCAACCATGATACGAAAAGCAACAATAAAAGATGTAAAAGCAATACACGAGCTCCTTAAGGAATATGGAGACAAGGGAGAGCTTCTTCCACGCCCTTTGAGCGTCTTGTACGACCATGTGAGGGACTTTTTAGTTTACGTTGATAAAGAAAAGAACAGCGTTATCGGCTGTTGCGCCCTGCAGTTCTGCTGGGAAGATCTTGCTGAAATTCGCTCTCTGGCGGTGCATCCTGATCATCTCGGGAAGACCATCGGGTCACAGCTTACGGAAGCGGTCCTTTCTGAGGCCATATCGTTTAATGTGAAAAAAGTATTCGCACTGACCTATCGGACAGATTTTTTTAAGAAATTCGGTTTCGTACAAATCGAAAGGTCTGAACTTCCTCTGAAAATATGGGCGGACTGCATTGTCTGTGTAAAGTTCCCGGACTGTGACGAAATAGCCATGATGAAGGAAATTGAATATTAGGAAGGGACTCTTAGAGACCTTTGAAAAATGTTCAATTTTGTCCAAGGCCACGGAAGGCGCAAATTTTAACCACCTCAGAGAAATAGGCTTCGCATTTCACAGGGCAAGCAGGAATACATGGAGTATTTCGAGGATTAAAATTTGAGCCTGACCCCAGTGAAATAGGCTTCGCATTGCACGGGGCAGGCACCGGGATTGGGCAAAAGGGGGTGTTTTTTAAAGGTCTCTCTTGTTTTTAGGCGAAGCATCGCCGCGGATAATCCATTTCCAGGATATCACGTATAGATCGCATTCAAGGGAATCGGAGGATATTTCCTTACGCCCGGTTTCGGGAGAATATGCTGCCCGTCAACCGTGAGCCAATTTAAATCAGGCTTTAGTTCACGCAATTTCCTGTCTTCCGGCAGTATGGCCTGGTTCGTATAGACATATGTTGCCCGAAAAATACAAATTTCAGCCTTCCTTTCACGGGCCACCACATAATTCTTCCTGAATGTACGCAGTGTCAGGCTGTTTGTCTCAGCGATATGCTCTATTTCCTTCTTGTCAAATTTCATCAGAATCGCTTTAGACACGCCTCTTTCAGAAAGCCGTATCAATGCTCTTGATTCGCTGCTTCCTGCATATACCGTCGATATACATGGGATTCTTCTCAAATACTGAGCTGCCACAATCGCGGCTGTTCGTCTTCCGCCGACCATAACAGGTAGCCCATAATATTCAAAAAATTTTTTTTGTATATCCTCTGCGTATTTATCCCCTTTTTCATACAAATCCTTTGATATATAGCGCAAACTCCCAGCGAGGTCTTCGGCTGCATCTGCAATGGGCCAGTCGATTTTCACATGAAAGTGGGACAGGCTGTATCGATCCACCGCTTTTATGGATGGGTCTCTTTGAATGAGAAGCGCATAATCTACGGGTAGTAATATCTTTAAAAAATCGATGAATTTGGCTGACTGCAGATTTTTCTGATTCCGGTCGAATTTACTAGGCAACGGAAGCTTTTCAAAGCGGAGAAGGTTGATTTTGGTCGTCTTGTTTACCTCAAAAAATCGTATGTATTTTTTATAAGCGTCGGGAATGGAATCCTCTAAAAATATCACCAGAAAAGAATTGTGCCATTCATATTCCACACCTGGAATACGAGCACGGGGCTTTAACTCGCGCTTTTCCACAAACGGGTAAGGGATTTTATTGGCTCGAAAATTATGATAGGAATCTATCAATCCATAATTAAGCAGATGTTGATCAAGTTCATCACGTAAAAGCTCATAATAAGATCGCCTTAACCTGTCAGTCTGGCTAAGCTCTTCTCTGAAATTCCATAATGCCAATTTCTTCTCCCAAACTTATTTGTGTTAAAATGAATGAAGCTCCCCGCCGCAAGCGGCGGTGTATCAAAATGGATTTAACCTCATCTGCTTAAGCAAGATTTCGAAATCACGGCGTGAAGCCTGTTAATAATCAATAATTCCTTATAATTATAACACAATTCGCAGTAACTGTCAATTATCTATTATCCAACTTGTCGATCGGACCACCACAACATTGGATGGGCGCACCCTGTTCTATTCAGACCCGTCGGGCACAGCGAATCAAATTAATGTTTTACCGGTGTGTCGCCTGTTTGATGATTTCCGGCATATCTCAAAATCGAAAGGTCGCTGATATTTTGCGAAACAACCGTTAGCCTGGATTTTCACGTACCTGATGCGTTCATTTGCAAGGCACTCAGGGGTGCTACGTAGCTTTCTACTGGAAGCCCCTGATAACGTTAGACGCCAGAGGAGTCATGCTGAAGGTAATGGGCGCATCAGGCAACGCCTACAGGGTGAAAATATTTCAGCTTAAGAAGAAAAATGTCGGGTTACAAAGTGTGACAGGATAGTTGCCGCTATTATTCACTATAACTTAATAACTTTATAAAATAAGTTTGCTGAAAATTTTTATGAAATATCCAAGTTAGGATAGATCTTCTCTCTGCTTGTTAAGCTTTCGTTGAAGGTCTTTTTTTCTGGACCATCTTTCCAGGAAATGAATATGACCGGATGTGTAGGCCCTGTCTATAACCTCTTCTTGGACCTTGAATCCGTCAGACCCCTCCAGAGCCAATCTTAAGCAGGCGGTTTTGTGTAAGCATGCGAGACATGTCTCCGGTGTATCCCTTAAGCCACTCTCTGCTTTTGGAAAGACAGCATCGAGTTCTCCAAAACAGGTGGGATATTTTTTCTCCTTGTCGCTCATGCCCCTACTCATTAATTGAAGAGAATCCCACGGTCACGGTTTTTCCGAGACGAGGAACGCAAAATATTAAAAGCGTTATTATCAGTGAAACTCCCGCGGCAAGCCGCGGGGTATTCTGGCGCGGTTTTTATAGACCTAACTTGTGTCCATCCACGAAGTGTGACGGACCCAATTAAGTGTCCAATCCGGAAATGAGTAATTTTTGTGTCGCGCAAGGCCTCACAAGGGTTTGCGGTGAGGCGTACATGTGTACGCCGCAGCCGGAAACCCGCGGAGAACGCCGCGTGGCGCAAAAAGGGCCATTTATGGATGGACACTAACTTGAATTGTGCAAATCACACTCACGGACCATTCGGGCAATATAGCCCTGATCTGCAAAGCTAAAATACATGTCGTCTCCAATAATCAGATGGTCATGGACCGTTATCCCCATCACCCTGCAAGCACAAATGAGCTGGCGAGTCAAGGAAACATCGTCTGGAGAAGGCTTTGGATCACCTGAGGGATGGTTATGAGCAAAAATCAGTGCTGCAGCATGATGGCGAAGAGCAGCAAGAATTACTTCTCTTGGATAAACGGCACTTGCGGTTAATGTCCCCTTAAAAAGTGTCTCCACTGCAATAACCTTATTTTTTGCATCCATAAACAGAACCTTGAAACATTCTCGGTTCTTGTCTCTTATGCTGTGATAAAGATAATCAAAGAGGTTTTTTGAGTTGTTTAAGGGATCTTTCTTTATTAACTTCTTTTCAAGAAACCGATCCGCAACTGCCTTTATTAATTTAATGCCAATAAGATTTTTAGGGCCAATTCCTTCAACTTCGCAAAGCGCCTTAGGGGAAGCTTCAAACACACCCTGGAGACTTTTAAACTGCCGCAATGCAGCCTTTGCCGTAGATTTACAATCTTTTCTCGGAGTGGCAAGGGTCAGTAGAAGTTCAATCACTTCATAGTCGTGAAATCCCGAAAGGCCTGAAGAAAGAAATCGATCCCTCAGTCTCTCTCGATGACCTGCTCCTTTATGAGATCTGGAAGTTCCCATGAATAAACGCCATGCATTCTGCTCTGCTTATACCTGATCCAGCTCCTGTTTAAGACCACGTGTCATCAACCTGTGTGCGGCATCCTTAGGTGAAGCATCGTCATAGAGAATGTGGTAGATCTCATGGGAAATAGGCATCTCTATACCCAGCTTGCGCGACAGGTTGTAAACGGATTTGGCTGTTTTTACGCCCTCAGCGACCATGCGCATTTCAGAGAGGATCTCTTTTACTTTCATGCCCTGTCCAATCTTTACACCGACGGTATGATTCCTGCTGAGGTCGCCGGTGCAGGTCAGGATCAGGTCTCCCATTCCGGCAAGTCCTGTGAAAGTGCGCGGATTCGCCCCATATTTTAATCCCAGGCGGCGAATCTCCGTCAGACCTCTAGTGATCAGAGCGGCACGTGTATTCAATCCAAACCCAAGACCATCAATAACTCCAGCGGCAATGGCAATGACATTTTTAACAGCGCCTCCCAGCTCTACGCCGATAATGTCATCGTTCGTGTACACCCTGAAAAACGGGGTGGCAAAAATATGCTGAAGCTTTGCTGCCAGTTCAATATCTTTTGATGCCACGGCAACTACGGTGGGGATTTTTTTCGCAACTTCCCGTGCAAAGCTGGGGCCGGAAAGGACTGCAAGACGTGTTTCGGGTATTTCATGCAGCATCTCTTTCAGGACACCGCTCATGGTTAAATGGGTCTTGTTCTCAATCCCTTTAGAGGCTGACACGACAGCGGTATCGGGAGAAATATCACTGGCCATTTTCCGCGCTGTTTCGCGCATCACGTGGGAGGGAACAACGATCAGAACAAGGTCCTTGTCTGAAACGACATCTTGAAGATTATTGGTTGGAAAAATATTTGAAGAAAGTGGAAAACCGGGGAGAAAAATCCTGTTTTCTCTGTGTTCCAAAATCTGATCCCTCACGTCTTTTTCAAAAACCCAAAGATCTACATTATAGCCTTTTGAACCTAGCAGGTCGGCAAGGGCTGTTCCCCAACTTCCGGCACCCACGACGCCAATTCTAATATCATTTACGTCTGTTTCATTTCTCATCCAGAATCATCCTCTATACTACTTCCTTTTCCCCCAGTCGCGCCACACTGGCAACTTTCTCACCCGGTTCCATACCCATGAGCGTTACACCCTGGGTATTCCGACTGATCACGGAAACGCCATCTATGGGGATGCGTATAATCTTTCCAGTGTCAGTCATGAGCATCAACTCATCATCCTCTTCGACAAGGTGTATTCTGATAACCTCCCCGTTCCGCTCAGTGGTTTTAATATTAATGACACCCATGCCGCCACGTTTCTGAACCGGATACTCGTCAATGGAGGTCCTTTTTCCATATCCATTTTCTGTTACTGAAAACAGCGTCTGCCCATGGCTTAAAACCTCCATTCCCACAATCCGGTCACCCGCAGCAAGCTTCATCCCGCGAACACCCCCTGCGACACGACCGGTTGGGCGAATTCCCGACTCATGAAAGCGTATCGATTTACCTAAGGCGGAAGCTAAAAAGACGTTCAGGGTCCCATCGGTAATCCGTGTTTCAATCAGCTCGTCACCGGGGGAAAGGTTCAAGGCAATAATACCGCCGACTCTTGGACGGCTGTATGCCATAATATCTGTTTTTTTAACCTGCCCCCTTTTCGTTGCCATAATAATATGGTGCCCCGGCTCAAATTCCGGCACATCAAGTACCGTCGTCAGTTTCTCGTCTTTGTCTAAATTAAGGAGATTAACAATAGCCTTTCCCCGACTCAGACGTCCGGCTTGAGGGATTTCATACACCTTGCACCAATAGACTTTTCCCTTGTTTGTGAAAAACATGAAGGTATGGTGGGTTGAGGCCACAAAGAGGTGTTCAACAAAATCTTCGTCTTTTATTACTGTTCCGGTTTTGCCCTTACCTCCCCGCCGCTGATTCCGGTAAAGGGTAATCGGATTCCGCTTTATGTAACCGCTTTGGGTAATGGTAACAACCATATCCTCCTCAACGATCATGTCCTCAATGGTAATTTCCTTTGTCGATTCAATGATCTCTGTGCGGCGGCTGTCACCAAAATCTTGTTGTATCTCGGAAAGTTCGTCCTTTATTATTTTTTTTACCAAATGTTCACTGCCCAGAATTTCCCTGTACCAGGCAATATCTTTGAGAATATTCTTATGCTCTTCTAATATTTTTTCCTGTTCAAGACCTGTAAGCTTCTGCAGGCGCATATCCAGTATCGCTTGGGCCTGGATCATCGTCAAATTGAATCGTTGCATCAATCGTGTTTTTGCATCGTTCGGGTGTTTCGACTCGCGAATCAATGCTACCGCATCATCCAGATTCTCAAGTGCTCTTTTCAAGCCTTCAAGTATATGGGCTCTTGCTTCAGCCTTTTTCAGATCATACAGGGTCCGCCGGATGATGATCTCTTTGCGGTGAAGGATGAAATGTTCAAGAATCTCTTTCAGGGGAAAAAGCTGGGGCCGGTTGTTCACTACAGCAAGAAAGATGATCCCAAAGCTGTTCTCCATTTGGGTATGCTTATAAAGTTGATTGATGATGACTTCTGCGAACTGATCTTTTTTCAGCCCCAGCGCAATCCGCATCCCTTCCCTGTCGGATTCATCCCTTACATATTTTATACCTTCAATCTGTTTGCTTCTGATCAAACTCGCAATCTTTTCAACAAGTCTAGCTTTGTTGACCTGGTAAGGAAGCTCGGTAACAACGACGGTCTCACTTTGTGTCCGCTTGTCCTTTTCAACGATGACCCGTGCTCGCAAGCGAATGATACCCCGGCCGGTCTTATATGCCTCATGAATCCCATTTTTCCCATAAATAAATCCAGCGGTGGGAAAGTCAGGGCCTGGAACATAATTCATTAAATCCTGCCATGTAAGGTCAGGATTGTCTATAACGGCCTTAATCGCATCAATGATCTCGGAAAGATTGTGCGGCGGGATATTAGTGGCCATACCAACGGCGATACCGGAAGAGCCGTTGACCAGCAAGTTGGGGATTTTAGCTGGAAGAACGGAGGGCTCAACTAGAGAATCATCATAATTCGGGTTAAAATTGACAGTTTCCTTGTCCATATCCTCCAGCATCATATGGGCAAGGCGCATCATTCTAATCTCGGTATACCGCATGGCAGCAGGAGGATCGCCATCTATGGAACCGAAATTGCCCTGACCGTTGACAAGGGGATACCTTAATGAAAAATCCTGGGCCATTCTCACAATCGTATCATAAACCGCGGTATCGCCATGGGGGTGATATTTACCGATGACATCACCAACGATCCGGGCGGACTTTTTGTAAGGTTTGTTCCAGTCGTTTTTCAGTTCGCTCATCGCATACAAAATGCGACGATGGACCGGCTTAAGGCCATCACGAACATCCGGCAGAGCCCGCCCGATGATCACACTCATGGCATAATCGAGATACGACTTCTTCATTTCGCTCTCGATACTGATCTCCGGGAATTTTTCTGAACGATTCATATAACACCAGATGGCTGAAAGTTATTCGTTATACATCATGTCATAAATAAGAATTTTTATCACTGTCACTCTCGTTTTAGTTCTAACATCTTCTGGTAACTGGAATAGTAAATATCTGTTAAAGTTAAAAATGCTGTTACAATAAGCGGGCCGTAGATAATGCCCAGAATTCCAAACAGCTTCAATCCGCCCACAATGGCAAGAAATACGAGGAGTGTATGCATTTTTACTCTTTGACCCACAATCTTGGGTTTGAAAAGGTATTCAATGCCCCCCGAAAGTATGACGTAAAAGACGATAAAAAATATTCCCGCAGCAATCCGGCCCTTTAATAAAAGATAAAGCGCTGCGGGAATAAACACAACACCGACCCCTATAATGGGAAGGAATGCGAGCAGGCCCATGATTACGCCCCACAGGAAAGGCGATTCCAGACCGAACAACCAAAAAACAATGCCGCCCAGTATACCCTGGATCAAACCGCCGAGTCCGTTTCCGATAAGAATGGCGCCAGCCATATCTTTAAACTTTTGAATCAGTTTTTCATCCTGATCATCCGGTAGCGGAGAAAGATTGACGATAAAAGAAACAAGCCGATTTCCATCAAGAAAAAGATAGTAGATGATAAGGAGCATAAAAAAGAAATATACCAAAAAGTTGAATATGTTTGAAGCTACCCAAATCGCCGGTTGATACAAAAAGAGCCCGACGCGCTTACCTAGATCAGAAAGTGCCGTGTTGAGTTCTTCACCGGTAAGTTCAAGACCGACATATGATAATACCAGATTCGCTTTTTCGAGAATTTTGCTGTTTTCAAGAAGATTTCTGATCTGATCACTGATGACCGCACTCTTTCCCATAAGATAAAGAGCATGGGCTTCTTTTGCCAGTATTCCAACAAAAAAAACCGTCGGAACAAACAGGACAAAAAATATGATGACACACGTTAAAAAAGATGCGA
>JBHPCZ010000099.1:0-12689 GCA_042573625.1 Thermodesulfobacteriota bacterium | reverse complement strand
GATGACAGAAGACAGAGGGCAGAAGAAAAGAACCTGAATATCCAATATCGAACAAGGAACCGCGGAATGAAGAAGGTTTCCTTGGAAATTGGATATTCTGTATCGGACATTCTGCGGTTCTGATCAGACCGATTTTTTAACAACTGTTCCAAGTCCATAGTAAAGCTGACAGTGGGCAGGGCGTAAGGAGCAGGGTTCGGGGAACAGGAAGCAGGGGGCAGGGAGCGGGGAGCATAGAACAGAAGACCCCGGTTAAATAGTACTTCGTAATTTAACCCCGATGGAATAATAATAACAAAAACATTCCATTGGGCAGGCAGGGCAAGCAGAAGTTAAGAAGATGAGAAGATCAGAAGTTAAGAAAATGGAGAAAACGGATGCCAGGCCGCTATGCGTTTTGCACTGTGCACAATACGGATTGTGAAAACCATTGGATTGAATCGTCTCTTGTTGAGTATGCAAACAAATTGTTCAATATTGAACAGTGTTCGAAAGTCGAACGATAACATTTATTAAGAAAACAATGGTATACCGACGGGATAGGTGATTTGAAACAGGTTTCGGACAAGAGTGCCACAGGTCGGATGTGTTTGTTTTTACATGGATGCGCTATTGCTGGAAACCGGTGGAAAGTGGCAGGTAAAAGCGTTCAATAATGAACAGTGTTCATAATAAAACAATGTTCACCGATTGTACATAGTTCGAAATTAATCGTAAATATCTGAAAAAATAAATCATCTACAGGAGTTTCGGGCAAGAAAAAAAGTGCTATAAGTGAAAAGTGAAAAGACAGGGTTCAGGGCAAAGAGCACAAAGCAAAGAGCAGGGAGCAGGGAGCAAGGAGCCCCGGAGGAATGGCCTTCGGATTCCACAGGGCAGGCATGGAGCTGGGAGCAAGGTGCAGGGAAAAGCGCATGGAGCCAGGAGCAGGGAGCAGGGAGCAGGGAGCAGGGAGCGGGAAGCAGGGAGCGGGAAGCATGGTACCCGGTTGCTTCTTTCTTAACTTCTGCTTGCCCAGTTAAATTCGGAGACCATTTAACCGGGGTCCTCTAATCCCCGACCCCTGATCCCTGACTACTGTCTTTAACCCGGGATACGATAAATTCCCCGATTTTTTCCGCCGATATTCCAAAGAGATCCTTCATTTCAACCAATTCCAGGTAGGTGTCATCCCACGTGACACTGTTTTCCTGGACGATGTTTTTAATATGTTCATGTTTGCCGCCCAGGGCTTTGACTTTTACGGCAAGGGGAACATCTTCCTTGAAAAATATGTTCAGCAGAAGCAGGTGTTCGATCAGATTCGGTGTGGCGGCAGAGACAGAGATGATCGGAATAACGATGATGCTGCGATCGTCTTTGCGTCCCTTTCCGATATAAACATTCCCTTCCCGCATGATAATTCTTTTGGTTCCCTTGAGTACGGTGTCTGTTTCAACACGGGAGGGGATGGGTTCCAGTACCCCTTCTTTGTTTATCACTTCGATGAAGGTCTCCTCCGTGGGTTCGCCGAGAAGGTTCAGACCGCCGATTCTGTAGAGAATCGCGCCTTTAATGTCCGCAACGATTCCCTGAAGATTTTTTAGAACAATAACATTTCGGGTCGTAATCTGGGACACATTGAAATTGCAGGCAAAGAGTTTCTCAAAAAGAATCCCCTCAACCTTTTCACTGATCCGGCTTGTTCCCACGGTGACCGTTTTGGCCTGGTGCTTGATGGCGTCCACCGGGCGGGACATACAGTTTATCGATTCTCCCAGAGACTCAAACAGGGTATTGAGCATGTTCAGCGCGGTACCCTTTTTGTCGAAATCGATTTCGAAATCATTCATCGGCAGTCTTCCCGCCAGGTATTTGAGCAGAAGGGTGAGATCCGCTGCCGCCCCAAGCCCCATGGCGATTGGAAAGCGGTTTTGAGCTTTTTTTCTTCTGAACTCGTTGTAGAATCGGGCGATTTTTTCCCTAAAAGATTTTTCAAGGACGACTTCGTAAACATCCAGGCCCTGTTCTGAAAAATTTTCAATGGTGTTCCGGATGTCTTCCCGAAATCCGTAAAGAAAACGTGACCCGTCATTAATGGCAAGGGCCGCATAGTATCCCCAGAGGTGCCCCACCAGGGTATTGACAATGGGCGCCAGGTGTTCGCTGACAACGGGAACATGAAACACAGTCTCTGCATACAGGTCGAACCGGTCTTCCCCCTCGTTTGCGATCACTATCGGCGTGGCCTTGTGGGCGTGAAAAATGGCGGTATCTTTAATAATGTCGCCGATGACGGTGGGTCGGGTTCCCGCGGCACAGACAATGATGAGCGGTTCGGAGGAAAGATCGATGTGCTTTTTATCTTCAACATAATCGGTTGAAATTGTTTTATAGCAGAGTTCACTCAGCTTGATTCTGATTTCATCGGCAGAAGCCTTGTTCGGGCCGCTGCCGACCGCCGCCCAGTAGGTCTTGGTCACGGCGAGCCTTTTGGCCGAGCTTTCAATATCTTTGCAAAGGGTGAGGATTTTTCTCATGTGCGTCGGGAGTTGAAGAAGTTGTTTTATTTCCGCTGAAACAAAATTATCATTCCTGCGGCCTTGAAGCCTGGCAATGTTAAGGCCCAGCAAGGCGCCCGCCACGATCTGGGAATAGAAAGCCTTTGTCGACGCAACGGACATTTCAATATCACGACCGCTGCTGGTGTATATGACACCGTCAACCTTGAAAGTAATATCCGAATCCCTGCGGTTGACAATGGCGATGGTATGCGCTCCCCGCTCTCTCACCATATCCACAGTGCGATTGGTATCGGTTGTGGTGCCGGACTGGCTGATGGGAATCACCAGCGCATCTGCCATACTCTCCGAATCATCATCGTCATTCAGCTTGAATCCGCTGAGCTCGGATGCCTTGAGGGCGCTGATATAAAACGAGGGATTGTCCAGGTAATAGTTCAGAATATCCGCACAGGCCAGGGCGGCCACTCCCGCGGTTCCCTGCCCGACAAAATAGATTCGCCGGATCTTGTGGTTGTCCAGCGCCTTTTCGATGGACTCAGGAAACTCCGTTCGATCAAGGGTGATGGCATATCTCTCCCTGTCGTCTTTTTTAATTTTCCAGCGATTGTAAAGTGTTCTTTCAACAGAAAGGGGAGATTCCGTGATTTCCTTTAAGAAATAATGGGGAAAGTCCTGGCGGTCTATGTCCCTGGAGGTAATGGCGGTATGCCTTATCGCATTTTCCGCGAGCGTCACCGGGGTTTTGTTATAATACACGGCTTTAATGCCGTCCAAGCCGCCGGCAGTGTCCTGGTCCAGGATAAAAATCTGGCCCTTGGTTCTGCCGTTTTCCCCTTTCGCTTTTTTTTCACCGTCCATTTTGAGAAAAACGGAAGTCTCTTCAACCAGCCCGTATACTTCTGAAGCGGCCATGTAATGATCTTCAGCAATGCCGACAAATATTGCCTGTCCGCTTCCTCTCTGAGCCAGAAAAAGTTTGCCGGGGGCCAGGTCGGTAATCATGGAAATGGCATGAGATCCCTCGAAATCATTGACAGCGAGACGGAACGCTTCTTCCACGTCATGGCCTTGATAAATATATTTTTCGATCTGGAGCGGAATGATTTTGGTGTCGGTGGTTATTTCTTCCGGTATGAGATCGCCATCCTTTTCAAATTCTTTCTTCAGTTCCAGATAATTATCGATATCTCCGTTCAAAAAGGCGTGAATGACACCTTTTTGTTGAGAAATGTTTCGCATGGTTTTGTTGTCAACAGGATGGCAGTTCGGCTCACTGATGGCACCCACCGAAGCCCACCGTGTGTGGGTCGAGGCGGTTTGATATACGTGAGGGAAGGTGACCAGGGTTTGAAGGATCGGGTCGTTTTTGATCTGGCTTCGTAAAAAGTCGATATTGTCTCCAAGGCTTCCGATTTCAGCGGCAATCTTGTAGGTAAATATCAGTGCCACGCACTTCTGCCCGTTTCCGACAATGGTTTCACGCTGACTGATACTCCTGTTTAACAGGATATCTTCCGCTGTTCGTAAGTTGAACTGCTCGAGGTGGTTTTCGGAGACAAGGGTTTTGGCGAATTTTTCAAATTCGATTTTATCAAGAACGAACAGCAGGGAGATGCCTGCCGAATCTCGTCCCCTGACTTCAAGACGGTCTAAACTGTTGAGCACGGCATTGATCTTTTTATAGACCGTAACAGATGAAAAGGCCGGCGTTTCCGGGAAGGGCCCTAACAGGTCTTTTATCTTTATAATATTGGCTGCAATCTCTGATTTCAGGCACCAGGCGATATCTTTTAACGTTTCGATTCGACGGGACATCGCTTTGAGCGTGTCGGACTCGAGCTGTCCCATATCTTCGGACAGATATTTTTCTTCAATCGAGATAACATTGGAAATACGATCGGCGATGTTTTCAAGTTCTTTCCGGGTGCTGCTGCTGGAATAGATTTCGTAAAAAGGCGCGTCGTTTTTTAAGGCCTGAAAGTCCTTCAGCAAAATGTCGATCGTGTCGTCTCCGCCACAATAATTTTCAGTCAAGGAGAGGTCCCCTGAAACACAGTCGCGGTAGCCATGGGTCTCAACCTTCTTTACGCTTTCATTCAAAGCGGACAGACGGATACGGTCGCCGGGTTTTTTCTTGTTTTTAAAGGAGACGATCCCCGCAAGTCCGCAGCAGAGAAGATTTTCCCGAAACGGAAAAAAGACAATGGAATTGTTCGGCACGCCGGCAATGTGCTTTCCCAGATAGATGTCTGCAAGGAGCCAGGAGCGCGTATGTCTATAGAATCGTTTGATAAAACTGATGATTTTTGTTTTGTGTTTCAATGGATTTTCCAATAGTTATTGTTTCTTATTCACCGCCTGTTTTATCTGTCATGTTGGTGAAAAGTAAAAAGTAAAAAGTGAAAGATAAAAAGTTAAAGGTGAAAAGTTAAAGGTAAAAAGTGAAAAAACAGGGTCCAGGGTTCGGGGTTCAGGGTTGGTATATGTGGGTTTTTCCGATAACCCGGTATTCTATTCCCTAAACCTTGTACCTTATACCCTGTACCCTATACCACCTTCTTAACTTCTCAATTTCTTACCTTCTTCTCTCCGTCGTCTGTCCTCTGCCCTCTGCGTTCTGTCCTCTGACCCCTGATCCCTGAACCCTGCACTTATCACATTTTAAGGTACAGCTCTTTGATCTTCTCTCTGGTCATAATTTCTTTCCACCCGGTTCCAAGCGCGTTCTCCCAGAGCGGTTCAAGCACCAGAGACACATCGATCATTTTTTCCAGCTGGTTCGTATCAACATTGGCGGTAACATTTCGGGGGAGGTTGATGCCATTTTTGTCCATCATTTTCCGGAACTCACGAACCCCCTCGGGATAGTATTCATCCAGTTGATTAAAAGCGATACAGTTGCCGATGCCGTGATGAAAACCCAGAACAAAGGCAAGACCGTACGAAAGGGCATGGCATACACCGACCTGCGAATAGGCGATACTCATGCCGCCGAAATAGGAAGCGATCATCAGTTTATCGTCACTGTCGGTACTGTCCTTAAGAAAAACTTCCCTGCAAAGGTCCAGGGCCTTTTCTCCGTAAGATTGGCTGAACGTGTTGAGGAAGGTGCCGCTTAGAGACTCCACGCAGTGTATATAGCAGTCCATTCCCGTATAAAAGCGCTGATCCGTCGGTACGCCGGCAGTCAATTCCGGGTCAAGTACGATCTGGTCAAAAACGGTGTGGTCGGAATTTATCCCCAGTTTCTTTTCCGGCCCGGTCAGTACGGTTGTACGGGAGACTTCGGCGCCGGTTCCTGAAAGAGTGGGGACTGCAACATGATAGATTGCAGGATTCTTGATAAGATCCCAACCCTGGTATTCGGACGAAGAACCGGGATTTGTCAGCATCAGAGACACGGCTTTGGCAAGATCCATGGTGCTCCCGCCGCCGATGCCGATAACACCGTCGGGCAGGCGGTCCGGTCCTGATTTCATATAAGTTCTAACCCTGTCTGTCAGCTCGTCTACATAACCTGTTTTGGGTTCTTCATCCACGTTGACATATATGAGCAGATCCCTGCCGACGATTGGAATCCTGTCGATCAAATCACTGTCCGTAAATGCATCATCCACCAGAAAAACCATAAAGGCGTCGGTGTCCCGCCGTTTTTCACCAAGAATATCATCCAGCTGATGAAAACAGCCCCTGCCGAAAACAATACGTGAAACCGTTTTGAAATTGCGAAACATGAGAGATCCTCGGGTAATGGGTAAAAAGTAAAAGGTAAAAGGTAAAAGGTAAAAAGTTAAAGGTGAAAAGTGAAAAGCAAAGAGCAGGGAGCAAGGAGCAAAGAGCATGGCTTTCGATTTTTTCTTTCTCAACTTCTGTTTACTGTCCTCTGTCCTCTGCTTACTGCCTACTGAGGACTGCCCTCTGTCTTCTGCCGTCTGTCTTTTCTTATCTTCTGCCTGCCCAGTTAAACCCGTATTTTCTTTTGTTTAACCGGGGTCCTCTGAATGCTGTCTTCTGACACCTGACCCCTGAAACCGGGACCCTGTTCCTATTGCCTGTTTTTAATTACATCAACCGTTTTTTCGATTCGCTGGCTCAGTTCATCCTTTGTCCAGCCGAGCTTGATCTGCATCGAAATCGCTCTGCTCATGATGCTGTCGGAGCGGGGCATTTCAAGCTTTTCATAATCCGGCACATTTTCTAGCAGCTTCATTGGAAGTGTTGCCGCCGATTTGATCTGTTTAATATGATTCCATTGGCGCAAATAGTGCCAGTTGTTGTCGTACCAGTAAAAACAGGAATCAACGCCTGCCTGTCCGAGATCCGAGGCTGTTTTTCTGGCACTCGATTCATCGGGCAGAAAAAAAGTAAGAAATGTGGCCGAATCCCCTTTTTCATCCGGGATGTTCCGAAAAGTAATGTCCGGAAGTTCCGAAAGCGCCGCTTTAATAGCTGTTTTGTGCGACCGCTGCTTTTCCAGAATTAAGTCAAGCTTTCTCAATTGAGCCAGCCCCACAGCCGCGTTCAGTTCGCTGATTCGAAAATTCAGGCCCATAATGGGATGATCCTCAAGGCCTCTGTCGTTGCCGATATGATCATGGCCATGGTCTGCGTGGGCATCCGCACGCAGGTACAGATTTTTATCATCGGTAACCACGCCGCCGCCCTCGCCGCACGTAATCGTTTTCACGGCGTCGAACGAAAAACATCCCATTTGGCCGAAGGTTCCCAGGGCCTTGCCGTTCAGTGTCCCACCGGTTGCCTGGCAGGCATCCTCGATAAGAATCAGATTTTCCCGGTCACAGAGGTTTTTAATCTCATCGATTCTTGCCATGGCACCGCACATGTGAACCGGTAACACGGCCTTTGTGCGGGATGTTATCACGGAACTCACTGCATCCGGATCAAGGCAGAGGGTTTCGTCCAATTCGGCAAATACAGGGACGGCTCCGGCCCAGAATATCGCTTCCAGGGTTGCTACAAATGTAAAGGGAGGGACAATGACTTCGTCTCCCGTACCGACACCGCAGGCGGCCAGAGCGATACACAGCGCCGCTGTTCCGCTGGAGCAGAGATGACAGTATCCGGCGCCGATGCGATTGGCAAATTCAGTTTCAAATGTTTTTGCCTTCCAATGCCCCTTTCGCGCCTGATCAAAACCATAGCGAAATAAAACCCCTGTTTCAAGCACATCCTGGACCTCTTTTCGCTCCTCGTCGCCAAATATTTCAAAACCCGGCATAAGCGTCTCCTCTAAAAGTAAAAAGTGAAAGGTAAAAAAAGAAAAAATAGGGTTCAGGAATCGAGGTTCAGGGTTCAGGAGGTGGCATATGTGGATTTTTACCGATAACCCTATACCCCAAACCTTGTACCTTATACCCTGTACCCTATACCACCTTCTGATCTTCTCAACTTCTGCTTGCCCAGTTAAATTCGGAGACCATTTAAACGGGGTCCTCTGCCTTCTGTCCCCTGATCCCTGATCCCTGACCCCTGTACTTCGTCCCGTCTTTCTTTTTTACAAAATAATTCCGGAAATACTGTTTTATTATCATGCGGGCATAGTAGCTAGGCCTTATACCGATATATTCCTCATGAGCCACGAAAACGGACAATACAATTTTCCCCGGTCCTTCCTTTTCCCGGGCAAATCCCACGAACCATTCATAACGGGCATCATGAAGCTTGTTGTTAATAGATCCGGTTTTGCCGCCGATGAAGAGCCTGGAAAGGATACTGTCTTTTCGAAAACCCCTGAACGCCTTCTTGCACGTTCCGTTGCGGATCGTGGCCTCCATGAGATCATTAACTGTCTTTGATGCCTCGGGCGTCATGGCCTGATTTAATGTGATTGAACGAGCCCGGTAAATGGCCCGCCCCTTTTCATCAAATATCTGGTCAACGATTGTAGGTTCTATCAATTTCCCCTGATTGAGAATTGCCGATGCCATCAGCGCGCCGTGAAGCGGCGTTATTGTGGTTTTTCGGTTGAATCCACAGGCAATTTCAGCCCGTTGGTACGGTTCGTCGGATACAGAGACAAAACTGTTCGGAAACGGCAGCTCGAATCCGATCTGTCGATTAAACCCAAAAGCGGATGCAAACTGTTCAAGAACGTCTTTTTCAAGATACAGAGCGCCGATTTTCCCAAACACCGGATTGACAGACTTGGCAAAAGAATCCCGAAAGGTTATCCGGTTTGTGTGCCTGTTTGTCCGATCTTTCAGTTGTGATTTGTACAGCGTGTGTCCCCTGCCGTTGTACGTGAGCTCTGAGTCTGGATTAAAACCACATTTTTCTACAGCTGCGGCTGCTGTTACGATTTTAAACACGCTAGCTGCGGGGAAAATGTTGTCGATGCAAGGATTGCCGGACGGATTGGTTTTATCAAAGCCCGACATGGAGAGAATTCTGCCTGTTTCAGGATCAATTGCCACAATCGCAATGTATCGGGATGTGGAACGATCCAGCTTAGCAAGAATAAAGTTCTGCAAAGGGATGTCAAGGCTGGTGTCAACCCAGATATGCCGACCGTCTACAACAGCGTCAAATCCTTTTTCTTTGAGGTTTATGAACGCTTTCGAGTCCAGCATTGACCGGACGTCTCTTTTACTGATGAGGCTTTCATGGATTTGAGGTGCGTCAACACGCTTTGGCGATACGGGATCATCGCCGTTCAGGCCGTATTTATTTTGAATTCCCCCGAGTCCAACGATGATTCCATAAACGGTTGCGGGCAACAGGAGAATAACAACAATCCATTTGGAGATTTTTTTAATGGATCTCTTTCTAGTGGGAGCCCTTTTCAAACTTTCCTGGTAAGCTCTCCAGTCCGGCCTTTTTGCGATATTTGTCATAAATCTATGATATTTTTTAAAAATGCTCCTTTTTGTCCGATTCCGCTATCTGCTCAATAAAATGTAGATGAGAAAAATTCAGCTTTTCCAATAACAGCGACAAACGATGTGTCAGCTCATCGAAGCTCCCGGCTTTGTTTTTCTATCAAGGGTTGCTATGGTGAATCCGCCTTCATCTTCTGCCGCGAGGAGCATTCCATTTGAGAGTATTCCCATAATTTTGGCGGGCTTTAGGTTGGCGACGATGATTACCTGCTTGCCCACCAGGTCCCCGGGCGCATAGCTTGAAGATATGCCGGCCACAATCGTTCGCTTTTCCCCTATATCGACTTCGAGCTTGAGAAGCTTTTTTGCCCGTGGAATTTCTTCGGCATGAATGACAGTGGCTACCCTTAAATCAACCTTGCTGAATGCTTCCATGGTTATTTCGGGCTTGATTGCAGGGATTTTCTGCCCCGCATGAGCTTCTTCCGGTTTTGAAGCCTGATCCTTTTTCATATCAATCCTTGGGAAGAGTGTGATTGACTTGGGCAAACGGGTCCCGGGCGGCAAGGTTTTCCACGCTTTAAGGAGATCCAGTTGATAAAACAGCGCTTCCGGGTCCATTCCGAGGTGACTTTGCATGGTGGCAGCTGTATCCGGCATTACCGGATAGATGAGACCGGATATGATCCTGAGCCCTTCCAGGAGGTTATAAATCACCACCTCAAGCTGTTTTTTGCTTGACCTTTGTTTTGCAAGTTCCCAGGGTGTTGTGACGTCAATATATTTGTTCATCTGGTTGATAAATTTCCAGATTGTCTTTAATGCATTTTGGAATGCAAGGTTATTCATTGCTTTTTCAAACTCTATTACAGCCTTCAGTGCATCGGACTTCAGACCGAGCTGAAGTTCCTGCTCAATCTCGGGATCGACTTCAGGGACTGTGCCGGAGAAGTATTTGTGGGCCATGGCAAGAACCCTGGAGAACAGATTCCCAAGATCATTCGCCAGGTCTGAATTGATGCGCTGGACCAATGCCGCTTCGGAGAAGTTAGCGTCCAGCCCAAAGGCCATATCCCGCATTAAAAAATACCTGAAGGCGTCGAGTCCGTAAATGTTTTTGAGTTCAAGGGGCTCCACCACATTCCCAATGCTTTTGGACATCTTGCCCTGATCGACATTCCAGTATCCATGGACGTTCAGGTGTTGATATACGGGAATGCCCGCGGCTTTAAGCATGATCGGCCAGTAGATACCGTGGGGTTTTAAGATATCTTTGGCCACAATGTGTTGGGCGTATGGCCAGAACTTTTTAAACAGCTTTCCATCAGGATATTCCAGTGCTGAGACATAGTTTAATAGCGCGTCAAACCAGACATAGGTCACGTAGTTGTGATCAAAAGGCAGGGTTATTCCCCACTTGAGGCGTGTTTTGGGTCTGGATATGCAGAGGTCTTCAAGGGGTTCCTTTAAAAAGGAGAGTACTTCATTCTTATAGCGTTCGGGACGAATAAAATCGGGATTATTCCTGATATGATCGATCAGCCAATCCTGATAATGGCTCATCTTGAAGAAATAATTCGATTCCTTAATGACTTCAGGCACGGTTTGATGATCAGGGCATTTGCCGTCCAGCATCTCGCGTTCGGCGTAAAAACGTTCACAACCGAAACAGTAACGCCCTTCATACTCGCTGAAGTAAATATCGCCCGAATCATAAATCTTCTGAAGTATCTGTTCCACCACAGCGATATGAGGCGCATCGGTCGTTCGGATAAAGGCACTGTATTTGATGTTGAGTTCAGGCCAAAGATTTCTGAATAGTTTGCTTATCCTGTCTACATAGGGCCTGGGACTAATATTTTCATTTTTGGCGGCCCGTACGATCTTATCGCCATGCTCGTCTGTTCCGGTAAGAAAGAAGGTTTCTTTGTTGCCCATGGCATTGAAGCGGCACGTTACATCCGCCACGATCGTTGTATATGCGTGGCCCAGGTGAGGCCTCGCGTTCACATAGTAAATCGGTGTTGTTATATAAAAGGGGGTTGGCATTGTTCGTTTGTTCCTCTTTCTTAGAATCTATCTCAAAAACAATCTAAGTGCCCATGGCGGTGTTGCGAAACGGTTCAAAATGCTCGTCCGCCTCAGGAGGGCTCACAAACTACGTGTATGCTCCGCTTTTTCGACTGCTTCGCGCTTTTCCCTGAACCCTAATCTTATTTTTGAGATAGGTTCTAATAATCCAAATCAAGCGTAAACAAAATGAAAAAATATTGGCTTATAATTAAAGTTAACGGCATTTTCAACTTTTGCTCGATGAGGGCAAAATTTCATCCAGGCTTGCTTCAATTTCCTGCCCTCCCTCCAGTCGGACCGCTATGCGGTTGCATATTGCGTTGTGGCGAATGACCTTGCCTTGCCCGCTTTTAGTGTTGATGGTCTTGCCCACTTTTGGAAATTTTGCCTTGAGCTTCTGGTAGGTTACATATTCGAAGGTAAGGCAGCACATCAGCCGGCCGCACTGTCCGGAGATTTTCGTGGGATTTAGGGACAGGCTCTGTTCTTTTGCCATTCGAATGGAAACAGGCCCGAACTTTTCCATAAACGTCGAGCAGCAGATTTCGCGGCCGCATCTTCCAATGCCGCCGCACATTTTGGCCTGATTTCGTATCCCAACCTGTCGCATCTCTATTCTGACACCGAGTTGTTTAACCAGCATCTTTACAAGTTGTCTAAAATCGACACGGCCCTCAGAGGTGAAAAAAAAGGTCAGCTTGCTCGCATCAAAGGAGTTTTCAACGGAAAAGAGGTTCATCTGAAGATCGAGTTCCTTGATACACTTCAGGCAATAGGCATAGGCTCGCTGTTCAATTTCGATGTTTTTTTCCCGTTGAAGGAAATCGTTTTTGCTTGCCAGGCGGAACACCTTTTTCAAGGGTTTGTTTGAACGGGCTTCAGCGGAACCATCGTAGGGGGCGGGTGGAATGACCACCGTGCCGAAACCAAGACCCTGTTCGGTTTCTACAATGACATGATCTCCCCGATTGAGTACAAACGCACCACTGTCAAAGTCGTAAACCTTTCCCGCGGGTTTGAATCGTATCCCAACAATTTTTTTCATATTTTTTCATTTCTTGAAAATCACGTCCAATGGACGAGAATCTTTGTAAGATTGCTTAAAGCTTTAGTTCATCTCAGTTACTACTATAGACCTTTGAAAAACATCCCCTTTTGCCCGATCCCGGTGTCAGGCTCAAATCTCAATCCTCGAAATACTCAATTGTATTCCTGCGATTAAAATTTTCGCCTTCCTTGGCCTTGAACCCCGGTTAAATGTTAAATGCGGATT
>JBHPCZ010000098.1:0-13009 GCA_042573625.1 Thermodesulfobacteriota bacterium | reverse complement strand
CTTGAATCCTCTTCTCCAACTCAATTGGAGAAGAACCACTATTATTTGATTAAAAAAAGGAGAACGCCATGATCTGGATAGTAAAAGCTTGCAAAAACTTGACGCTGATTCTTGTTTTATTTACCTTTTTGGCTGTTTCGGGCTGCGAAGGGACGGACACGCGCGAGCAGGTGGATGATACGGTTGAGGAGCTCGCCGGAAAGAAAAAAATTGATCAAATGAACCAGATGAAAAAAGATATCAATAAAGCCGCGCAACAGCAGGCGGATCGATTTGAAAAGACGGATGAAAGTGCTGAAGAAAAATAGAAACTTATATCTAAGTTGAGCGATTTATTGCGAAGAGATGCGCAAGAGATTGGTGCAGCTATAGTATCGCTCAATTTAGGTTATAATTTTGTATACGTCCCGCAGAGCCTAAAAGATAGCAAATGATAAGAATTCCACAAACCAAAAACATATAAATAAGGAATAGTTATGTCCGGAGTTTTTGAAGTATATGTTAAAGCACATTTTTCTGCAGCCCATGCGCTTAAGGGATACCCTGGGGATTGTGCCCGAATCCATGGGCACAACTGGATTATCGAGGCGTTCGTTAGATGCAAGGAACTGGATGATATTGGGATTGGTATTGATTTCAGGGATATCGAGCAGGCAGTCAAGGATGTACTTAAAGGCCTTGACCACTTCAATTTAAACGAACTTCCTGAATTTAAAGACGTCAACCCAACTTCAGAAAACATTGCAAAATTTATATATAAAGAGCTAAGTAAAATACTGAATTCTGAAGTTGTGAAAATTTCCAAGGTAAAGGTTTCAGAAACGCCGGGTGCCGGCGCCTTTTATTGGGAGGAATAGGTGACACTGAAGGTAAATGAGATATTTTACAGCATCCAAGGAGAATCCTCATATGCAGGTCGTCCTTGTGTTTTTGTGAGACTGACTGGGTGTAACCTCAGGTGTTCGTATTGTGATACGCAGTATGCCTACGATGAAGGCGAAGAACAGGAAATTCGCGAAATCATCGATAAAGTTGCTGTTTATAAATGCCCTCTAATTGAAATCACGGGAGGAGAACCTCTGATCCAAAATGACACGCCAACTCTTATACAGGATTTGCTGGCAGAAGGGTATGAGGTTTTATTGGAAACTAACGGCAGTCAGGACATCAGTCAGATAGATGAACGCTGTGTAAAGATTATTGACATCAAATGCCCTTCGAGCGGTATGAGTGAAAATAACGATCTGGAAAACTTAAATAGGTTAACGAATAAAGACGAGATAAAATTTGTTATCGGCAACCGGCAAGATTATGACTTCGCTAAAGAAATATTGGGTATAATGAATGCTAATCCGCAGATTAAAAACCCCGTTCACTTCTCGCCAGTGTTTGGAAAGATGGTCCCTAAGGTTATGGCGAACTGGATCATGGAAGATCATTTGAGAGTCAAATTGCATTTACAGCTCCACAAATATATTTGGAACCCTGACGAAAGAGGGGTGTAGCTAAGGAGATATTGAGTGGGCGATATAAAAAAAGCCGTAATTCTATCAAGCGGAGGACTCGACTCCACAACGGTGATGGCAATTGCCAAGGCTGATGGCTACGAAATATATAGCCTGAGTTTCAGTTACGGCCAGAGACATGCTGCCGAATTAGAGGCAGCAAAAAAGGTGGCCAAAGCCATAGGAGCAAAAAAACATCTGGTAATTGATATCGATTTGAAATTGATCGGTGGTTCTGCTCTCACCGACGATATCGAAGTGCCCAAAGACCGTGATGAGGATGAAATGTCAGGGGAAATACCCGTTACCTATGTGCCCGCAAGGAACACCATTTTTTTATCCTATGCTCTTGGATGGGCAGAGGTACTTGGTGCATCCGATATATTCATAGGGGTTAATGCAGTTGACTATAGCGGATATCCGGATTGCCGGCCTGAGTTTATTGCGGCTTTTGAAAATCTGGCCAATCTTGCCACTAAAGTTGGGGTGGAAGGTCAATCAAAAATAAAAATATGGACCCCTCTTATCCACCTGACAAAAGCAGAAATTATAAAAAAGGGCACTGAGTTGGGCGTTGATTATGGAATAACTCTTAGTTGTTATGATCCTACCCTTGTAGGAGAAGCTTGTGGTCATTGCGATAGTTGCCTATTGAGGCAAAAGGGGTTCAAGGAAGCTCATATCGATGACCCGACAAAATACGCTCAAGGATAATATCAACGGGAGACGACAAATTTTTCATAATTCTTGTAAGCATTTTGGGGGGGGGGAAAGATGGTCATCTGGATAATCGTTCTTGTCATTGTGTTGGGCGGCATCCTGTATGCCATTGGACTATACAACCGGCTGGTTCGAAATAAAAACATGCTGGAAGAGGGCTGGAGTGGTATTGAAGTGCAGCTCAAACGACGATCCAATCTGATTCCGAATCTCATTGAAGCGGTCAAGGGGTATATGGGGCACGAGGCCGAAGTTCTGTCCGAAATCGTAAAACTGAGGTCCAGGAGCAAAGAGATTTCGGCGGTGGCTGAAAAAGGCGAGGTAGAGTCTGCACTGACCCGGTCGCTGGTCAACCTTTTTGCCCTGGCCGAAGCGTATCCCGACTTGAAAGCCAGCCAGAATTTTCTGGACCTTCAAGACGATCTTGTCGAAATCGAAAACGAAATACAGATGGCCCGCCGATACTATAACGGCACGGTAAGAAACCTGAATATCTCCATCGAATCCTTTCCCGGCAACCTTGTTGCCGAGCGATTCGGGTTTGAAAAAGCGGATTTTTTTGAAATTGAAGATGCCGCTGATCGGGAAGTGCCGGAGGTCAAACTGTAACCCGGATATTTCACGGGTTCAAGACGCGCAATCGAAAAGTGAAAGGTGAACCGTAAAACGTGAAAAGTGAACAGTGAAAGGATTCAAGGGGTCAAGGGTCCAAGGATTCGAGTGATCCGCCACAGAACAGGCGGATAAAAATGCTTAAGAATTACAGAGATCTGCCGGTTCCGGGTGAAAGGTGAACAGTGAAAGGTAAAAGGTGAAAAGTAAAAGGTAAAAGGGGAGGGCATGTGTCTCCCTGCTCTATGCTCAAAGCCGAACCCTAGGAAAGAAAAATGAACCCAAACACGCCAATAACGCGGATCCTGATTGTGTTGGGAGTGCTGACGTTTCTGCTGCCGTCTGCCGCAGTTGCACAACAGACAGAACGCATTATAAAGTTCGAAAGCCACATCCAAATCAAAACCGACGGCAGCATGACGGTCTCTGAAACCATCAACGTATATGCGACCGGCCAACAGATCAAGCGGGGTATTTACCGCGACTTTCCGACCAAATATAAAGACCGTTTCGGAAATACCGTGCGCGCCGAATTTAAGGTGCTTCGGGTGCTCAGGGACGGCCGATCCGAAGCCTTTCATTTAAAAAAGATATCCAACGGCACCCGGGTTTACATGGGACAGAAAAACCGGATGGTGGCGCGCGGTGAACATACGTATACCCTCACCTATCGTACAGACCGGCAGCTTGGATATTTCGACACATTCGACGAGCTCTACTGGAATGTTACCGGCAATGGATGGTCGTTTTTTATAGAACAGGCCCAGGCCATTGTAGAGCTGCCGTCTTCTGCGGAAGCCCTCGAGGTGTCGGCGTACACCGGCCCCAAGGGTGCCCGGGGGCATGATTTTACGGTCAACCGCGAAGATCCGGGCAGCATCCATGTTGCCACCACCCGGACGCTCAGACCCAAGGAAGGGCTGACCATCGCTGTTTCCTGGCCCAAAGGTTTTGTGCCAACCCCCGATTTCACGGACAAGGCCGGCTATTTGATTGGCGACAATCCCACAAACATCGCCGCTCTTCTGGGGGTGATCATTTTGATGGCGTATTATCTGTCAATATGGTTCAAAATAGGCCGCGACCCTGACAAAGGGGCGATCATTCCGCTGTTCTCGCCGCCAAAAGGCTTTTCGCCGGCGGCTGTCCGTTTTGTAATCCGGATGGGTTTTGATCACAAATCTTTTGCTTCAGCCGTGGTCGACATGGCTGTCAAAGGCTTTCTGGTCATCGAGGAAGACGATGACGAATTTACCCTGTCTAAAACCGGAACCGATGAATCCCTGCTCTCCAGAGGCGAAAAAAAGATCGCTAAAAACCTGTTTTTGGCATCCGATCGCATCGTGCTTGAAACCGCCAATCACAGCAGAATCGGCAAGGCTGTCAAGGCGTTTAAAAATAACCTGACGCTCGATTTTGAAAAACGCTATTTCAATCGCAATTCCAAGAAGCTGATCCCGGGGGTTGTCATCTCTTTACTCGCCCTGGTGTCTATGGTGCTGACCGCCCCTGAAATCGGGGGTGCCGTTTTTATGCTGGTCTGGCTGTCCATTTGGACGGCGGGCTGTTTGGCGCTGGTCTGCGGTACGGTCAGTGCATGGAAAACCGCCCTTTCAGGTGGCGGTTCCGGCGGCGAAGGCGCTGTAAAAAAAACAGGCGCAGTGCTCATCACGCTGTTTACGCTGCCTTTTGTGGGATTCGAGTTCTTCGGTATGTGGGCCTTTTCCACCATGGCTTCGCCCATGGCCGTTGTGGGCTTGTTTCTGATTATCTTAATCAATTTCATTTTTTATTACCTGATGAAGGCACCCACCCTCTATGGCCGCTGGATCATGGATCGGATCGAGGGGTTTGAACTCTATCTTTCCGTGGCTGAAAAAGAAGGTCTTGCCATGCGAAATCCTCCGGAAAAAACGCCGGAGCTATTTGAAAAATTCCTTCCTTACGCCATGGCCCTAGACGTCGAAAACCAGTGGGGCGAACAGTTTGCCGATGTCCTGGCCCGGGCGGGAAGGGACAGCGATTATTCGCCGTCCTGGTATACCGGCGGGAACTGGCACGGTTTGGGTGCATCCGGCATGGCCAGCAGCCTTGGATCATCCTTTTCTTCCGCCATCTCTTCGTCTTCTTCTCCGCCCGGATCCAGTTCGGGCGGTGGCGGCGGCGGTTCATCCGGCGGCGGCGGCGGTGGTGGCGGCGGCGGCGGATGGTAGTGAACCCCGAACCCCGAACCCTGACACCTGATCCCTGGCAATTTTGGAATCATCTGGAATCTCTTTAACTGTTACTTGCCCTTTATTAGCAGAATTAAGTTGACAAACTGACCGAAATAAGCAAAATACAGTCAGTTTATTAACCATATTTGGGATTGCTAAAATGTATATTCCCCAGAAACAGATCGAAAATCTTCGGAAATTGATCATGGCGGGTAAAGTAATGGTCATCTATGGGCCGCGCCGGGTGGGCAAAACAACGTTATTAAAAAAATATCTGGAAAAAGAAAACGATAGCGTTCTTTTTGTTAACGGAGATGATATCATTGTTCGACAATACCTTGAAAGTCAGTCCATTCAAACCCTTCGGGATTTTATCGGAAATCATCGACTACTGGTTGTGGATGAAGCCCAATACGTTGAAAAAATCGGTTTAAATCTCAAATTGATTGTCGACCATATCCCTGGAATCAAAGTCATTGTCACCGGTTCTTCTTCATTTGATCTGGCCCGAGACGTCGGCGAGCCGCTGACCGGCAGAAAATATGTCCTTAAACTTTTTCCATTGTCCCAAATGGAAATATCAAAGATTGAAAAGCGACACGAGACAACTGCGGGTTTGGATTCACGTCTCATTTACGGTTCCTATCCGGAAGTTGTGCTTATAAGAGATAACAGGCGCCGTGAAGACTATTTGCGTGAACTTATTCAATCTTATCTGTTCAAGGATATTCTGGCGCTGGAGGGTATTCGTTATGCCAACAAGCTGGTGCGTTTGTTGCAGTTGTTGGCGTTTCAAATCGGTAAACAGGTGTCGTTCACCGAATTGGGAAAGCAACTTTCCATGAGCAAAAATACGGTAGAGCGCTATTTGGACTTATTGGAGAAAGTTTTTGTTATCTATAGGCTGCCCGGGTTTAGCCGGAATTTGCGTAAAGAAATCACCAAAAGTCAACGCTATTTTTTTTATGATACCGGGGTTCGTAATGCCGTAATCGGAAATTTTAATCCTCTGGCCGTACGTAATGATCTGGGTGAGCTTTGGGAAAACTATATCATCACCGAACGGATGAAAAGACAGGAATACTTGCGCAGTGTGACGAATTCATACTTCTGGCGAACATATGACAAAAAAGAAATCGATTTAGTGGAAGAAAGAGGGGGAAAATTGTTCGGTTACGAGGTCAAATGGAAAAAGGAGCGCGTAAAAATTCCTAGAGACTGGACTGCCGGTTATCCGGGTGCCGCTTTTGAGGTAATTCATCGAGAAAATTATCTTGAATTTATTCAGTAAACGCTGATTTTAGATCGTGGATTTCTCGCGAAACGATGACATTAAGTGAAGAGTGAATGGTGAAAAGTGAGGTAGCGCTATGCGCCCCGAACTAAATCTGGATAAAATTGGTTGAGAACCGGGGGATAAGTTTTGAGGTCACAAATTGTGAACTCAAGCGAAACGCCTAATATCATGGGCGTCCGGCTTTCCTCAAGCATGTAAATCCCGTAGAATACGCTCAGAGTTAAAAATGGCGCTTTCCCATAACATTCTGGTATTAAACATCGGCTCTACCACTACCAAGGCCGCCGTTTTTGAAAACGATCATCACAAATTCCGGGAAACCATACCCCATGGCCCCGAATTGACCCGACCTTTAAGCGGTTACATGGCGCAGTTTCCCCTGGTCCTGGAACGTGTTAAAAAATTCCTGGCCGATCATCATATCGATGTCGGCCAACTGGATATCATCGTCAGCCGGGGTGGCCTGACCGCACCGCTTTCTTCAGGTGCGTATCTGATTGATAAGCGGATGTGTGATGACCTGCGTTCAGGGAAATACGGTCAACACCCGACCAACCTGGGCCCTCTGATTGCCAATGATTTGGCCGGGCCGGCCGGCATCCGGGCTGTGATTGTGGACAGCCCCAGTACGGATGAATTTCACCCCCTGGCCCGGATTTCCGGCATCCCGGAAATTGAAAGAAAGAGCGCTTTTCATGCCCTGAATCAAAAGGCTGCAGCCAGAATGGCTGCCAGAGAGATGGGTGTCTCCTATGCAGAGAGCAACATGGTGGTCGCTCACCTGGGTGGCGGCATTACCGTAGGTGCTCATTGTCAAGGCAAGGTAATTGACAGCACGATTGGCGTTGGGGAAGGAACGCTAACGCCGGAGCGAACCGGAACCTTACCCCTCATGACCTTGCTTCGGTTGCTGGAGTCCGGCCAATTGAGCCTGGCAGATTTACGCCGGCAGCTAACATCGGAAGGGGGATTGCTGGCCTATCTGGGAACAAGCGATGTGAGCCAGGTGGAAACCAAGATCCGGAAAGGCCATGAAAAAGCACTGCTGCTCCTACAGGCAATGGCATACCAGATTGCCAAGGATATAGGGGCCATGAGTACCGTTCTCCATGGCAAAGTAGACTCGATTGTATTGACCGGAGGTCTGGCCAACTCTACCATGCTGGTTGACTCGATTGCCGCCCGGGTCAAATTCATTGCGCCTGTAAAAGTCTACCCCGGTGAGCAGGAAATGCTTGCCCTTGCTGCCGGTGCCCTCAGGGTGCTTGTCGGCACAGAAGCAATCAAGCATTATAGCCGGCCGGAATCAACTACCACCCGCGTAGCGGGGAGCTTGAATTTTCGGCCATAGGCCGAAAAGACAAAAGCACGCCAGTGCTTTATGGTTGAACTTGCATCCGGGTGCGAAGCACCCGGTTTTTAGCAAGAATAAGTTCTGATTTTGGATTGTTGAATATTCGCGCAGCGATGCATCATTTATTCAGCCGGGGCCCGCCCCGTTAAATTTGCGATAGCAACAGCGCAGCGTATTTAACTGGGGTCGGCTGAACAAATAAGGGTCTGTGTCCGTCTGTGTGTGTCTGCCTGCCCTGTTAAACGTTTACCCCGTTAAACGCGGAGCATTGTTTAACCAGGGCGAAGCCTATTTAACCGGGGCGGCTAATTAAAAACGCTTTTTGCCCCGAACCCTGCTTGCCCCGTTAAACACGGGAGAAACAGGCATTTTATAACCCTTATTGCTGTTGTGAGGTAACTATGGAATTTCGTATGCTTGGCACTTCCGGAATTAAAATATCCTCGATCATTATGGGAACATGGCAGGCCGGCAAGGACATGTGGGCCGGCATAGATGATACTGAATCGACAAAGGCGATTAAAGCAGCCTATGATGCGGGTATCACGACATTCGATACGGCAGCGGTGTATGGAGACGGACATTCAGAAAAAATCGTCGGAAACGCCCTTCAGGATGTGCGTGACAACGTCGTGATCGCCACCAAGGTGTTTTCGAATCACCTGAAATACCAACAGGTCATCGATGCGTGTCATCGATCTTTAAGAAACCTCAACACCGACTACATAGACCTCTACCAGATCCATTGGCCGCCGGGTTCCTTCGGCGCCAAACCCGTCCCCTTGGAAGAAACCATGGGCGCCCTGACCGACTTGAAAGCACAGGATAAAATTCGGGCTATCGGTGTTTCCAATTTCTCCCGATCCCAGATAAAACAAGCGGCACAATTCGGAACCATCGACAGCCTCCAGCCGCCGTATTCGCTGTTCTGGCGCAAGGTGGAAACCGATGCGCTGCCGTACTGTTTTGAAAACAATATCATGGTGCTGGCGTATTCTTCCATGGCCCAGGGGCTGCTGACCGGAAAATTCGGCCCGGACCACAAATTTGCCAAAGGGGATCACCGTTTCAGAAACAAGCTGTTTCAGCCGGAAAATTATGCGCGGGTCCAGAAGGCATTGGAAAAACTTCGTCCCATAGCAAAAGCCAACGCTATCACTTTGGGGCAGCTGGCCCTGGCCTGGATTATTTCCCGGCCCGGAATATGCGCCATCGCCGGTGCCCGCAACGCCGAACAGGCCGCTCAAAATGCCGTCGCAGCAGACGTCCGCCTGTCTGAACAAGATCTGGCGGCAATCGATGACATCGGAAAAACAGTCACCGATCCATTGGATGACGACCCGGTGATGTGGGCATGGTGAACGGTGATATGTGAAAGGTAAAAAGTAAATAGTGAAAGGATTCAAGGGGTCAAGGATCCAAGGATTCGAGTGATCCGCCACAGAACAGGCGGATAAAAATGCTTAAGAATTACAGATGTCTGCCGGTTCCGAGTGAACAGTTAAAGGTGAGGGCGTTTTGCTCAGAGCTCTCGGCTCCCCGAACCCTGCATGCCCGGTTAAATCGCCTTTAGGCACTCATTTAACCGGGGCCTTCTTAACTTCTTATCTTCTAACCTTCTCATCTTCTGTCTTCTGTCCTCTGCCGTCTGCTTGCCCAGTTAAACCCGTATTTTCTTTTGTTTAACCGGGGTCCTCTGCCCTCTGCCTTCTGCTCTCTGCCTTCTGCCGTCTGCTTGCCCAGTTAAACCCGTATTTTCTTTTGTTTAACCGGGGCCCTCTGTCCCTCTGCTCTATGCTCTTCGGACCCTGCGCCACGTGCGCCTTGCGCTACGTTCCTTGTGCAAATCTTTATCCAATCTTTACAGAATCTTCACACATCCGTCTTCCCGATGTCTTATCATTGTATACAGAAAGACATAAAACTAAAAAATTACCCGGATCGATCGCAAACGCAATTCAATTGATCCGAAATAAAAGGAGGTCCATTATGAGAGCTGTAACCATTACAATTATCGCGTTGGCCGTGGTCGTTTTCGGTTACCACCAGGTCAGCAGCATGGATGCAAAAACAAAAAAGCCGATGACCGATGCATCCCAAAAGACCAAAACTGCTGTCTTTGCCGGTGGCTGTTTCTGGTGCACGGAATCCGACTTTGAAAAAATCGACGGTGTCATCGAGGCCATATCAGGCTATACCGGCGGCCATTTGGCCAATCCAACTTACAAGCAGGTCTCCCGCGGCGGCAGCGGCCACGTGGAGGTGGTTCAGGTGGTTTACGATCCGGAGCAAATTACCTACGAGGAGCTGCTGGATGTGTTCTGGCGGCACGTGGACCCCACGGATGCCGGCGGCCAGTTTGTAGATCGGGGACCGCAGTACCGGAGCGCCATATTCTATGCCGATGACGCGGAACGGCGCCTGGCCCAAGACTCCATGAAGCGTCTGGAAAAAACCGGCCGGTTCAACGTGCCGATCGCCACCGACATTCTTCCGTTGGGCACCTTTTACCCGGCTGAAGAATATCACCAGGATTATTACAAAAAGAGCCCGATCCGATACAAATGGTATCGCTCCGGCTCCGGTCGGGATCAGTATCTGAAAAAGACATGGTCGGACATGAAACCAAATACAAAGGGCGAGATGAAGCCCGGCATGGACGATGAAATGAAAAAGACGGACATGGACGCGGATATGGAAAAGGATACAATGGACGACAACATGTCATCGAACATGGAAGCCGAAACGTACACCCGCCCTTCGGATAAAGAACTTCGCCGGCGACTGACCCCCATGCAGTACAAGGTCGCCCGCAAGGATGGTACCGAACCGCCGTTCAACAACAAATACTGGGACAACAAAAACCCGGGCATTTATGTGGATATCGTTTCCAACGAACCGCTTTTCAGCTCCACGCACAAATTTAAATCCGGGACCGGCTGGCCGAGTTTTACCCAACCCCTCGAACCGGAGAATGTCGTGGAGAAAACCGACCGGAGTCTGTTCAGGACGCGTACCGAGCTGCGAAGCAAGCACGGCGATTCGCACCTGGGCCACGTGTTCAACGACGGCCCGGCGCCCACCGGTCTGCGGTACTGTATCAACAGCGCGTCCCTGCGCTTTATCCCGGTGGCGGATCTGGAAAAAGAAGGATACAAAACGTACCGGAAGTTATTCGAATAATGACACCGGCCGGGTCTGGAAAAAGACCGGATTCCTGAAGGATCGGATTGAAAATGATCTTAAGAAAATATCCATATATTGTTTGGGCCGTCTTGATATGGGCGGTGGTGGCGGGATGCTTGGTGAGCGATTTTTTTGCCTGTCCCTGGACCACCGTGTTTCCGTAAGAAATTAATTTAAAAGGAGATTTGTCATGAAAACCTTCACTGCAATATGGTTATCCATATTGATTTTAGCAACCTTCGGGGCAGGGACCGCCGGTTCAATGGCACCATCGCTTTCCAAGGCGGTATTTTACGTTCATTGATACGGTGTGGGCAGGTCAGCCCTGGAAGGGTTGAACGGCGTCAAAGCGGTATCCAGCGGTTTTCGCGGATTTCGGGAAATCAACACCGTGATGTACGACCCAAACGTCATTACGCCGGACGAGATGGTGTCTGCCCTGAAGGCGGTCGGCACCTTTATCGGAATTGCGGAAAAATAAGCCGGGCAGGCGCAGAGCGCTCTGCGTTTTACGCTCCGCCCTCTGCCTGCCCGGTTAAATTGCCTTTAGGCACACTCATTTAACCGGGGTCCGCTGCTTCTGCCATCTCTTCGTCTTCTTCTCCACCCGGATCCAAATCGGGCGGTGGCGGTTCATCCGGCGGCGGATGGTTGTGAACCCCTGGGGTTTCAGACAAAATTAACCGGATATTCAGGATCATGAGAGAACTTGAATTCAAGGGGGTAAGATTGGAGGTCGCAATTTGCGACCTCCAGACAAACGCATAATTTCATGGGCCCGGTTATCCAGTGCCCAATTAATCAATTTCAATTTTTCAACGTATCCGAAAGGAATTCCGTAAAGCGCTTCCAGGATTTTTTGTCCGCGGTTTCCTGATAGCGGTCTCCGCCCAAAACGGTAAACGCATGTTGGGCACCGCCGTAGGTGATCATTTCGTTGGCAACGCCGGCCGATTCCAGTTCTTTGGCCAAATCAGCGAACTGGTCCATGGTAATCGCTGTATCCGCTGAACCGTGCATAATCAATAATTTCCCCCGAGCCTTGGTGTAATCTTGTCCTTCCGGTGTCTTCAGGCCGCCATGAAAAGTGGCAAAACCCTTCAGGTCCGCCCCGGATCGCGCCAGTTCAAGCACTGCCGCGCCGCCGAAACAGTAGCCGACAGCGACAGCATTCTCGATGACGGCGCCTCTGTCATTGGCCGCATCCAAGGCCCCTTTCATCAAAGCCCGCATTTTCTCTCTGTTTTTATAGAGTTCACCCGTATGCTGGCGTCTGTCTTTCACTTCAGTGGGTCGCACACCGGCACCGAATAAATCCAAAGCAAAAACAGCATAACCCAAATCAGCAAGCATGTTGGCACGCCGGACTTCATAATCTGTCAAACCATCCCAGTCATGAATCAGCAACACGAAAGGCGCCTGCCTGGAAGGACTAATGTAATACCCCTCATAAGGTTGACCATTGACCTGATATGTCACCGAAGCGCCTGTGGCACCAAATGCAACAGTTGAAACCGATAAAATCAAAAACATATATATAAAGTATCGCATGATAAAGTACTCCTTTCTATTCATCTTGAAATTATTCTGACCCGTCATCACTGCTCCCATTTAATTACTGCACGCCCTGGATTACGAATTTCAGGAAACATGACGCGTTAATATTTTAAGGTAATACACCACATGTATCAAGTCGAGCTATCCAGGCGAAAAGTTCAATAAAAATGTGTTTATCAGAAGTACACGCCGGGGGCTCCGGCCATGAGAGCAGCAAGCATTTGGTTTCGCATGATAGTATTAAGTTTCCGAATTCATTATTTATTTGACAGATAGCGTGCCTGTATACGAAATTCGGTGGCGAATTTTTCTTTTGGATATCCCTATATGGCGTATGCCATCGGAGAAAATTGCAGGTATGTGCTTAATCAAGGGGAAATTTGAGGCTTTTCAAAGCCTGTGACACCTTGCACCTTACCTTCTCATCTTCTGATCTTCTGTCATCTGCCCTCTGCTTGCCCAGTTAAATTGCCTTTAGGCACTCATTTAACCGGGGTCCTCTGCCTTCTGTCCCCTGCCTTCTGTCCTCTTAACTTCTTATCTTCTCACCCTCTGCTCTCTG
>JBHPCZ010000097.1:0-13081 GCA_042573625.1 Thermodesulfobacteriota bacterium | reverse complement strand
TGTAATTAAGTCCATGACACCCTATAACATTGGTGCCATAATCTAATCAATTACCTTGATAAATACTGGAACCTCAGGCTGGACAGCTGCAAAACGGCGTTGGAGATCAACAATTTCGAAGTTTTCCTCGCAGACACTCCTGATGATGCCAGAGATATTATTCTTCAGAAGATCTTTCCCAAGACTGAAGCGAAGAGCGTGTCCTGGGGGGATTCTTTGAGTTTGTATGCCACCGGCATTCTGGATGTGATGAAGCAGAACCTCGACCTTGATGTAATCGAAACCTTTGATGATACGGTGCCCCGGGAGGAAATCATAGAGCGCCGCAGACAGGCCCTTCTGGTCGATCTCTTTTTTACCGGAACCAACGCGGTAACTCAGAGTGGGATGCTGGTAAATCTTGATATGGTCGGAAACCGCGTGGGTGCAATTACATTCGGTCCGCGATATGTGGTTGTTGTTGTGGGGCGAAACAAGATTGTTTCCGATCTTGATGCGGCGATGAAGCGCGTAAAAAATATCGCGGCACCCATTAACGCCATTCGGCATCGTATTAAAACACCCTGTGTCAAGACCGCTGTTTGCATGGACTGCAAAAGCCCTGACCGTATTTGCAATACCTGGACGATGACTGAAAAGTCGTATCCCAAAGGCAGAATAAAAATTGTGTTGATCAACAGGGAGCTTGGATTATAAAAAATTTATGCTCTTGGATAGATGCATATGAACCCAAAGGAAGGGGGCCACATGAAACGAATTATTCTTTTAATCACACTGATTTTCCCCTTGGTTTTTTTAAACGGATGTTTTTGTCCGCTGACCTCTGTCAATCCGCTTTCAGATCCTCATAACGCAAAATACGATAAACGGATTGGCGGCGCGTGGCAGTCTGTATCAACGGATGGTGATCTGGAATTTATTCATTTTGGGAAGGATGATGAAAAGAAAACCCAGATGGTCATCATTGAACATATGCGCAGCGGGAAAATCGATTTTTCGACATTGACCGTGTTTCCGACCATTATCAACGGCAAAGGCTATCTCAATATTCATGTAGAGGAGCTATTTGAAGAATTCAAAGAAGACCTCAGCGGTTACGTCTTTATGAAATACGAACTGCTGGATAAAAATACGCTGACGCTTTCTTTTTTGGAAGAGAAACCGATTATTGAAGCCATTAAATCCGGGACATTAGAGGGCGAAATAACCTACGAGAAAAAGGACATAAAAAAAGGTGATGAAGGGGATTCTTCCAAGCAAGGCAAAAAGACAACAATAAAATGCGTCACATTATCGGACAGATCGGACAATATCCTGAAGTATATCCAATCCAATGATCCGGACAAGTTGTTTCCGAAACCGATTGAACTCAGAAGAATAAAATAACCGCCGAGAACCATATTCATTGTTCACCGTGATGCTGACGCTCACGGCGGGAAATGAAATTCATGCTGCAGGAGAACTGCGGTTGTGAAAAGGTTGGCCGTAGCGTTTTCGTGTGCACACCCAAGAATACAAAAGACAAAGGCAAGCCCTGTGAAATGGGATTGCCCTTGATCGATAACAGCATCACAACTATTTTGAGGCTCTGATATTTACGAGCTAAATAGCAGTAACGCCATTACTGTCGTTTGGTGATATGATATTTTGGTATCACAAAATAATTAGGCCGCTGACAACTTTTTTTAATTGCAGGTATCACATTTAGTATTGTAGTCAAATTTTGCAATAGCTTGATTATCTATCCTCTCGTTTTTGATACCAATCTTTATCACCATTTTACCATGAGCACTTATCTTTTTAAGCAATCAATCATCCGCTTTTGCTAATTCTTCTTTGAGCATTTTGTATATTTTCACCGTGGCTTCCACCAGTGCTTTTTGTTTCAGCCCTTGTCCGGGCGCTCTCATTGTCACGAGATTGGACGCCGCCAATAGAATTACTGATTCGCTGTCTATAATGTTCATAAATGCCTCCTATAAAGTTTGCGGACCTACTCCCAATAACAAAGCTGGCATGCGCATTGGTGTGGTGTTTGGTCTGCAGATCGTCGACTGCAGAATCGTCAGTTTCAAACACCACGTCGTCCAGCGTTTCTATACCGATGCAGACATGGATTTTATCGTGCTTTTCCATCATTTAGTGCAATTTTTCAAAATAGGCCTCGGTAGATTTACCATCATTAAATTGCCTACCTTGCAATTTAGTGGGGTTGGTCAGTTTAAGTTCATATCGCATATTACAATAGCTTCCATGGTTCAATCTCGCCAGCCAAATCTTAGCTCTAAATCTGAAATAGATGGTTTGTCTTTCTATTTTGACTGGATAGCTCTTGTAGTCAGTTCGTTGTGCCATATCGTCATCCCAGGTCACAGGTATGCGGACAGGCAGCATGCCACCTATGATACGAAATTGTAGCGTTAGCCTTTCACCGCCACAACAGTAAGCAGACCCCTTCCATTTTCCCGCCAATAGTAGATATCACCGGTTTGAGCACCCGTTCCCTGTGCCGGACGGCAGGGCCCTTAAAAGCTACGCAGGTGTTTAAGATGGCGATTTACTTTTTCCGGGCTGCAATCTTCGGCAGAAATGCCTTTCATTGTTGCGACGATTGCGCCGTGATCGCCTTTTAACTGTGTGAACCCCGCAAGGAAGAGGGCAACCAGGGCTTGCTGATTTTTAAGCGCAGAAAAGTAGGCGGCGGCCTCAGCATGGTTATTGGTCCGCAGCCTCAGGTTTTCGTCTAAATGGGATACGTTGAAATCGGCGTCTTTCAAACTGCCAAAAGATATGGACCGCAAGAGTGTGCCAGTCTTAGGCTCGATATAGAAGCGAAAAACGGGGGCCGCGGCCCTTTGCAAAAACAGCATACCCAAGGGAGGTGTCGATGCTGATAGAATGCTGCCCCACGCCATCTTATCATCCGGTACGACCCAGGCCCTTTCCTCCATTCCATCCTGATCGCGTTTCATGTAAGACCTGCCTATCCTGAACACTGCTCTCCCGCCCAGCTCATCCGCGAGCATTTTTGCGGTCTTGTAGCGGCAGTATTCAAAGGCAAAATAGTATGCAAAAACAAAGAGCAAAAAGACGCCAAAAATGATATAGATGAGCATGCTTTCTTTCCTGGTCGGGAATTGGTGTTCAAAACCGATTATGTTTTTAGAATATACCTGTTTTTCACTTTACCGGGTTAAGTTTTTCCCGGCAAGCTTAACCAAAGAGTCGAAGTTTTCAAAATTAAGCGCATTAAAATTACAAAAAAAACTCACGATCAGACAACCGTCAGTGTCAGGATCATCGACATCTTTCCAAAACATGCATTTTGAGCGGTCACAGATATTGCTTCTCATGGGACTGTTTTCTTGGCCAATACGCCTCCTTAGTCGAGGTTGGTGAGATAGAAAACGTACGATATACTTGAAAACAAGCTGACTCCAAGTAAAGACAATTATTTTATATAGTATCCAGTTGATGCTATTCAAACACCTTTCTGTGGCGACCGAATGCTATTACGATCCCGGTTTGGCCGGTGTTGGGGCAGGTGCAGGAGGAACTTGGGGCGGGTCATTATCCAGGCAATCATTTATACAGTCATGTATGCACTCCTCATAGGCCTTGCCGGTAGTCCCGGAACAACTGCTTGCGCAGTCGGAGCCACAGTCTGCTATTGCCTGAGAAGAGACGGCAACAACTAGGGCCAGCATCAGAAAAACCAAAAATAATTTTTTTATCATAACTCATACCCCCTTTATGTATTTTAAGGCCGCGCCTTATGTAAATCCGTTGGTCTTTTCGAGCAATACTAATTTAGACTTATATGGACACTCATTTGTCCCTCATGCTGAAACGTTCATGCAAAATTCGCAACTTCTTCACCGTCGATTATTCAGCCTTTTCCGGTTGAGAAGACCGATAAAACCATCCACTATAGACCTTCCCCGACGCTAACCCTCTGCTTTTTCCCAATGGTAAAATATCCTATCGGCCCGATTACGGGAACAACCAATACGATCAGGAGCCAGATTGTTTTGTAATAGCCCACAAATTTGTTCGTCAAGATACGTATCGTAGCAATTAGCCACAGAATAAAATGGAATACCCCCATTAATACAATAAATTCCGATAGACCGATCATTCTTTCATCCTCCTCGACAGGGCAGCTATCTGCTCCCGTTCATTATTTGAAATCTTCAATATAGACATAATAGTTAGGAAACGGGTAATTCCTTGGATACACTGGGTATATCGTTGTGCGATATGTCTTGTTGAGTTTCAGTGATTTGTAATCGCCTCCGCTGATCCCCGCCACATGGTAGAAAGGGCCGGAACGTGACATACCCTTGAGATCAAGGAGCGAGCCCTGCTGGTATGCATGCGTAACCTCCACCTTGACGGTCTTTTTCTCGGGTAGCTGGTAATCAGCAGGACGCATCCTTTTATACTTCTCATATGCGTCAAGGAGTTCATCGATATGATTTTCGAATATATGAACATTTCCTGGATCACCCGGGCCTTCACGCGCAGCATCGCGCTTCATTTCAAATCGCTCTATCTCTATTTCAATAGCTGACAGGATTGCGTTCTGGCAGGCTCTTTTAAGCACGAGGTCCGTATCATCAACTGCAGGTGGCAAAGATTTTCTTCTCTCCAATTCCCTAAAAAGCCCTTCAATAGATGGGTCATTAATATCGCTGGCATCAAACTTATAAATATTTTCCCGTGGAGCGGGGGAAATATCAATAAAAATATCCTCATCGAAATCGTACTTCCCGTAATATTTGATGAGTTGCATAAGAATGGATTCTTTTTTATCGAAGAAGTTCCTGGCAGGTGCATAAATAGATTTTACATCCGCTCGGAAAAGCTCAGCTGTTGTGCTTGCTATTACAGCATGGCTAAAGGGACGTTTTTTAATAAGGGCACCCATGCAGTCTTGGTTATCCATGTAGAGGGCTTTACAAAAGGGGCCAGTATCGCACAATATTCTTGGCGCGATAATGATCAGGTCAATTCCTCCGGAGCCACCGAATGTGTTGGATGTCTTGAGGGGATAATAAAGCTCCTTGCTTTTGAAACGGTAGGCAATAGGTTCTACAAACTGCGCCTCAGGTGTTATCTCAACGAGATCAAAAACAAAATACTTTATGCCTCCTTTAACATAACCAGAGGCTACATGTTCCACCTGCTCAAAGTCATCCCCGGCTGCCAGCCTCTTGCCTTCAAGAAATTCTGCCACCCAATTTCTAAATTCGACAATCTCATTAATACATATTACGGTTACATCATGAGCTCCAATTTTAGCACTGAAAACGACCTCAACCGGAACCGCAGATGAACTTCCTGACTTTGAGAATTGAAAAAAGACCATTTCGTGTTCCTTCATCAATTTGGAAACCCGATGAAAAGGATTTCCTTCAACAAGTGAAACAGTTGGTTCCGAAGGAAAAGGAATGAATCTCAAAACCGTAGTTGCCTTGTCCGCCTTAAGGTCTGTCCCAAGAATAAGTATTTCTTCTTCAAGGTTGTGGAAGACAATTGCCTTCTGGGAATCCTCGCTAACGACTGCATCAGATGTCGTTACCCGCCCCATGTCAGCGTGGACTGTGCAAACATACGATAACGACAACAACAACAAAATAACTATCCGCATTCTTTTTCGCATTTGTTGACCTCTTGCCTAATTGCTGAATTTTTTACAGTCATTCTCGTAGCCCAACTGTTTGCTATCTGATATATGGAGATCCTCCAATCCTGTTGGTTAATGTGTATGTGAAAATGTTTGGAAGGTCCAAGTCTTCTTTTAAATGATACTTGATCTCTATACCGTTTCGCATAATGGCCTTGCATTCGTCTTTGCGCACTCTATATATGGTAAGCAAATAGTGTGGATGACCAGCTTTGGATTCTTCGTCAACTTGACGCCAAATCCAAAAATCATCTTTTTTGGTACAACCGCCACTCCCAACTCTGATGGTAAGATCATTACGGTCGGCAAACAAACCAATCAGCACTTCTTCAGTCCAATCAGAGGATGGGCCAGTCAAATCACCCGCCAGAGTTGAACCAGTTTCCTTCATCGCCGCATTTCTGCGACTAGCTTCTTTAAGGGCGCTCTCGTAATTGGAATGCAAACCGCAGGAAGAAAGCCCTGCCAATACGATAATAGCCAGTGCACTAATGAGCGTTTTTCTCTTCATCGTTTTCCCTCGGATATTATTCAAAAGTGAATCATGCGGGCCACCCTGTCCAGCAGATGAGGCCGAGAGTAGATACTGGATAGGAGCATATGCTCATTAGCATAAATTAGCAACTGCTGCGACATATGGTATAAAGAAAATTTAACAACGCGTTTGTCTATCTTGGGATAACTTGCAAGTATCTGTGTTCAAACGATATTGTGATACTATAATATCGTATCACAAAAATTATACTTTGCCATTTTCTTGGGATTTCTTGCCACTGTATCCCAAAAATGAAAGAATTTCTGATATGATAGATTATGATCGTCAAATGAATTAGAACTCAAAGGTCTCTATTCATTTTATGGTTTTCCAGCCACGATGAAACGCCGGATTCCAATGTTGATTTTTCCGTTGGGCTGATTCCGTGGGGGTCGTAGCGGTATCGGTAATGGAGCGCCAGGATAGCATGCAGCGGGTCAGTCGAAACTGTTGAGGATCCGATTTTCTCTATTCTTCTGATCCAGCTTGAAAAGGTCTCATAAGGATAACGGGAAATACCCAGTTCAATCAATCTTTTTTCAATCTCGTAAAACTTTGAATCGATGCCAATCTTTTGTTCGGCCGGATCTTTTTCTTCCGGGTCGATTTTAAACTGTTTGACCCATTTCCTGACATACAGCCTTCGAACGATAATCAGCACCATTGGAATAAGAAGCCACACCCAATACCTGGCCGGACCCTTTTTTCTTTCCCGCCATCGCCATTCCGAGAATTTGAAAGTGAAGACAGACCAGATGCTCTGAAACGGTTCCCAGACGGATGCGGTATCTGCTTCAGCGGCGACCCAGGAAGGGGGTGTGGGGTCAAAATCTTGCCAGACGCCGTCCAGATAGACCCGTGTCCAGGCGTGGGCGTGCCTTGCCCGAACCACGAATTTCTGCTCCATCGGGCTGAATTCATGAACCGCGTAACCGCTGGTGTATCGAGCGGGAATTCCGGACGCCCTCAGCAGAAGGACAGCGGCTGTGGCAAAGTACTCGCAATGACCGGTCCTGGATTGAAGCAGAAACTCGGACAGGGGCGTGGTGCCGGAACCTTTTGTGGTCAGAAAAAGCGAATACTTGAAGTTGTTTTCAAAGAAGGTGTTAATGGATTGTAAAATCTCTTTTTGAGACGTTGGTTTGAGCTTCAATTTCTCGATAGTTTCGATTATGGCGCGCCGTTCTCTTTTGGGAATGGTTAAATCTTTCTCATCCGGCGGTTGATCAAAGAAGGTCTTTGGGCTGAATCGCACCCTGTAGCTGACAAAACCGGGTCCGTTTTCCACTTTGACGGCACCGGTATTGCTCTGTTCCATGTTTAAAACCGGCAGGTCTGATATGCGGTAGGTCCCGTTCGGCAGTGTCAAGATCCCTCTGCCCTTTCTTAGCGGGCTCATGACGGTGATTGATTTTCCTTTGTCCGGTTCCGGATAAAAATTCCAGGTTGTTTTGTCTGAATCCGACTGAACCTTTTGGAATTTAGATCCGGCGGCAACCCATATTGAAGACCGGTATGCGTTGTAGCTCGATTGACCCAGAAGCATGGGCGTTCGATCATTTTCGTCCGGTTTGACTCTGAAGACGATCCGTCCGGACAGCTTCAGATTGCCGATGTCACCGATGGCGGTGGCGCGTCGAAATGGATCCGTATCCTGGGCATTGAAACCGTAAAACCACTCCGCCCCCTTTTCATCCAATATTGTTTGAAGACCCTGCAGGCCGATATGCCCGACATAACCCGCGGCGGCGACCAGGCTGAGCAGAAATATCCATAATATCGGCGAATTCCTTTTGGGCCGTATGGTCCAGAGCGCCCACGCCGAAAGCAGCAAGAGGCCGGCATAAAACGAGATGTTCCTTACGTTGGCCGCGCTGGCAGCGAGGACGCAGTGCACAACGTAGGGATAGGTCAGATTGATTTTGGTCCCGGATCGTTCATCCGCTTTAGCTCTCTTTTTCCTGACCATCAGGAAAAGCGCGCTGATGTCGATGCTGTCGGACGTGCTGTAAATCTGTGCAATCATCAACGGAAGAAAGGCGACCGGAAGCCACTTCAAAAAGACAAGAATTATGGCAAAGGACCGCTGGGTTGCCAGAAGATAGACAATCATTCCAACGAGAATTACGGTGCAGAAATCAGAGATGCGGTTAAAATCCGGATCAGAAAGCTCCCACCTGAAGCTGACGAAACGCGCGCCTTCCAGGACGGCGGCCATGACCACAGCAAGAATAAGCTGCCCTGTCTGCCAGCCCCAGAACAACAGTGACGCGCCGAGGAGTAGGGGGGGTGTTTTCATATTTCCGCCAATCCTTTCTGAACCCTGCCGACTTCGAGTCTGTGAAAGCCTGATGGCCCGTCCGTCGCGAAACCCGGATCAGGATCATGGGGCGTGTCGGCGGCCGTTATAATCAAGGCCAATATCGGCACGCCAATGGCTTTCATGCGCTCGACAAACTCTTTTCTTTCTTCATCCCAGGACAGAAAAATACAGATGCAACTGCTGAACAGCGAAGAGCGCTCCATAACCAACGGCGCTAATGCGCTAAACGGCTTGTCTTTGCAGGCCCTGACAGAGGCTAAAATTTCCAGCGCTTTATCGGTATGGGATAAGCCTCTTCCAAAGGTGAAGCAATACGACTCCGAACCGACAAACAACAGATCAAGTAAAGACTCCTGGGTCTGGATCGAGCAGGCAAAAGATGCCGCAACAGATACGGCTTCTTCAAGATTTTCACTCTGCACTGCCTTTGAAAATGTATCCAGTACCAGGGCGTGTCGGACAAAGTACTCGTCCTCGTATTCTTTAACGATGGGCTTGCCCATCTTTGCCCAGCTCTTCCAGTGGATCCGGCGCAGTGGATCGCCGGGGCGGTAATCTCTCATGGACATGAATTCTTCAGAATCCCCGACCGAGGAAGCCAGCGCGACACCGCCGGAATGATATTTCCTGCTGCCTCCCAGATGAACGGCGGGCAGATAATATCTTTTTGGAAGTACGCTGATGGATTGCCGGACAGGGATATGAATAAAGGCATTGAATAATCCCAGGGGGTCCGGGCGGGCGATGGTGACTCCTGTGAACCGCAAACGACCCCTTTGAAACGGTACGATTTCTATTGAAACCTCTCCTTCTTCATTCGGCAACAGCGTTGGCAGGGGCCTCCCATCGGTCATCTTGACCTGCTTCCGGGAAATCAGCCAAAGCCAGAGATAATACCCCAGGGCTCGATCTAACCGGTTTCGTGTTTCACCACCGGGTTCCTTGCTTTCCAGGAATTCTTCAAAAGTGGGAACAGGAGTTTCAACGTTTTCAAACAGAACAAGATCGCGCTGGGGTTTTGGGGACATATTTCGGATCTGGATGCGATAGACAAGCTTCTCGCCCGCGGTTCCGAACCGTGGAAGAATCCGGTTGGCCGCGAAGCGAGCGTGGAAGCGGACGCTGAAGACTACGGAAACGATAAGAAGAGACAGGAGGAAGGTAAACGCTTGATACGCCAGGGTCTGTTTTGTATCAACACCAACGATCGCCGAAGCCACAAGCCCGAAAAGAACCAGCTGGCCGCCTGTGGTGAATCGCCGAATAACGAAGTGCTTTATTATATAGAAGAGTCGATAACTCCAATAGAGAAAGCGTTTAATCATGGGTGAAAATCTTATGCAGGAACCGGTATTGTTTTCAGGATTTCCTCTATGACACCTTGAGCGGTCCGGCCTGAGAATCGTGCCTGGGGATCCATCACCATCCGGTGAGCGATAATCGGAACAGCGATTTCCTGCACATGCTCCGGTGTAACAAATTCCTGGTCGTCGAACAGGGCAAGGGCCTGCGCGGCTTTCATTAAAGACAGGGAAGCCCTTGGGCTGGCCCCTAACTCAACCCCTGATGCGGTTCGGGTGGCACCGACAATATCAACGATATATCTTTTCAATTCATCACTGATACGCACCTCAGTCACGTGCTGTTTCAGCGACAAGACATGTTCCATCGAAACACACGGTGTGATCCCATTAATGGGATGATCTTTTTCCTGGTCGGACAGAACAGCCACCTCTTGGTCGGAAGAGACATACCCGAGGCCGAATCGGAGTGCAAAACGGTCCATCTGTGCTTCGGGAAGGGGGTACGTTCCGCTGGATTCTACAGGGTTCTGTGTGGCGATGACAAAAAAGAGCTTTTCAAGGTGATACATTTTGCCATCTATGCTGACATGCGATTCAGCCATTGCTTCCAGCAAAGCGGATTGGGTCCTGGGCGAGGCCCGGTTGATCTCATCGGCCAACAAGATATTGGTAAAAATAGGCCCTTTGTGAAAATTGAATCGATTCTCTTTTTGATCATATATGGAAACACCGAGAATGTCTGAAGGCAGAAGATCGGGGGTGAACTGAATTCGCTTAAACTGAGAATTGATCGACAGACTTAATGCCTTGGCCAGTGTCGTTTTCCCGGTCCCGGGGTAATCCTCCAGCAGGACGTGGCCGCCGCTTGCAAAGGCGGACAGCAGTTTTCGTATGGCAGCAGACTGCCCTCTCATTACTTTCTGAATATTTCCGGAAATTGTTTCATAAATCTCTTTTGGAGATAAACTGTTCTCAGGCGACATGGAACACCCTTTCAGATTAAATTGGTCAGTGGTGCCACGATACGTGTGACATCATTCAACCGGAGTTTTAATATCGAATGTCGAATATCCAATATCGAATATAGAAGGAAAACAGCGTGTTTACTTTCGGGTTGAATTTCCGTGAAATTTAGCGCCGTCATTTTACAAAGGCCGAAAAGACTTCATCATTCGACATTCCTTGATGGATATTGGATATTCGGTAACTTGTAAAATAGCGGCTATTTTCAAGGCCAGGGGCGATGCCCCCATCGTGAGGGATTTCTGATGCCTTCCGCCATGCAGAAGGAGATTCACCCCTCTGTTTCCGCTCCATTGAGTAATTTCAGGGTTTTCTCTGAAACTTCGCTATCGAGCAAGCCGGCAATTGCCGACACAATCTCTCTGGGTGCGGACTTGAGTTTCATATCTTCAATTATTGTGTTCAGGGCGGATTCCCGGTTAAAACTGTCTAAAGAAAGGATTTTGAGAAGCAGGGATTTGATATCAGGATTTTCCTGCGCGACCCGGATCAGGGTGACAAAAGGTTCCTCAATCCCGGCTGATTTACTATCCCCGTGAAGCAATTTCATGTCCCATTCTCTTTTGCCCGGACATTTCACGCGCCTGGTGCGTTCATTTGCAAGGCACTCAGGGGCGCTGTCGTAGTATTCTACTGCAAGTCCCTGATAACGCGGCAAATGGGCGCATCAGGCAGCGCCCTTCAGGGTGAAAATATTTCAGCTAAAGAAGAAAAAGTTAGGGGTACAAAGTGTGACAGGGAAGCTGACGCTGTTATTCACCATAACTTTCTAATTTTAACATATAAAATAAGGTTGCTGAAAAATTTTCATGAAATATCCGGGTTAGATATGCCTGTTTTTAATGTAAAAGAATCAGGCAATTCGAACCCGCCAGTCAAACGGATCTTCCTTTCGCCCATACTGGATATCGAAAATTTCATCGTAGAGTTTCCGGGACAATTCTCCGGTTTTTCCGTCTGCCACTCGTAAATCTTCTCCCTTGTAGCAAATTTCACCCACCGGGGAGATGACCGCCGCGGTGCCGGTGGCGAACATTTCCTTTAAGGATCCGCTGTTGCATCCATCAGCGACCTCTTGGATAGAGATGGGGCGTTCCGAGACATTCAGCCCCCAATGCCGTGTAAGCCGGAGCACCGAATCTCTGGTAATACCCGGGAGGATGGTGCCCTTAAGGGGGGGGGTGATGAGCTCGTCGTTGATCAAAAAGAAGATATTGCTGGTGCCAACTTCTTCCACATACTTGCGCTCTTTGGCGTCCAGCCAGAGAACCTGGGTGTACCCCTTTTCGGTGGCTTCCTTTGAAACCAGAAGGGTGGCACCGTAGTTGCCGGACGTTTTGGCTTCTCCCACCCCGCCTTTGGCAGCCCGAATGTGTTCATCGGAAACGTAAATTCTAGTGGGATTGAATCCTTCCGGATAGTAGGCACCCACGGGTCCGGTGATGATGAAAAAAAGATAATTATTCGAAGGCCTCACGCCGAGCGCGGGCTCATTGGCGATCATTGTGGGTCGAATGTAGAGGGATGACCCTTCGGACTTGGGAATCCAATCCCGTTCGAGCAGGGTTAGTTCCTTTATGGCCTGAAGAAATAGATCCGGATCCACCTCCGGCATCACCATCCTTCGAGCGGAGTTGTTCAAACGTTCAATATTTTTTTCAGGTCGAAATAATCCGATTCCGCCGTCCGTTAAATAATAGGCCTTAAGGCCTTCGAACACTTCTTGATTGTAATGCAGGACCATGGCGGCCGGGTCCAGTCTCAGGTCCTGGTAAGGTTCAATGCGTGCATTATACCAACCCCTTTCCTGAGAATAATCCATAAGAAACATATGATCGGTGGTGTATTTGCCAAAGCCCAGTTCAGAATCTTTCGGACGCGTTTTCTGGCCGATGGTTGTGGATTTAGTCACTTTGATTTCCATGGGAAAACTCCTTAATTATTCAGATTTACATGAGATTTCGGTGATATGTCGAACTTTTATTGAATGATATTTAATTGACTATAATCCCGGCCACAAGTTCACACCTAAACAGCCTCCGCTTGAATCGAACAGGAAGAGTTGAATTAACGAAGCTAAATTTGTTCGTTCCGCGACTGATTGTTCGAATTCTTTTTTTATTCTTGACACACAATTCCTTTTTATTATGCTTCATAATCTAATATGGGATATTGTCAATTAAATATCATTCAATAAAAGTTCGACA
>JBHPCZ010000096.1:0-13202 GCA_042573625.1 Thermodesulfobacteriota bacterium | reverse complement strand
GGTCTTTTCTTGAAGCAAAAGCATCTTGTCGTTCCGGTAGCAAAGGAACTTGTTGAACAATTCGGGCCGATCGACGTGGTTAGCGCATGGCTTCCTTTCGACTTTACTACCTATTACGAGCCGGAGATGGGCAAACCGCTTTTCAGACGGATGCTGGCGTTTAAAACTTTGATCGATCAGGATGCCTTGGCTCAGATCAAGATAATGACAAATGATCTCGAGTTGAAGTATACGAGAAATGATAGAAGACGGGTCAATCTGGATCCGGGTTATTTGCTTCAAGAGCGTTTTGTTCTTGCGACCGGCAAAAATTTTTCTCATAGGATTTATATCGGCAGGCGTATATACGCAGACTTGACCTTGGTCTTTACAAAGGGCGAATTCCAGACACTGCCTTGGACATATCCTGATTATGCAGACAAAAAGATGCTTGCCTACCTCAAACAGGTACGCAACAAATATGTGTCTGATCTAAAACAGGGGCCTTTGACCGACGATATTAAATAGTGTCCATCCATAAATGGCCCTTTTTGCGCCGTGCGGCGTTCTCCGCGGGTTTCCGGCTGCGGCGTACACCATGTACGCCTCACCGAAAACCCTTGTGCGGCCTTGCGCGACACAATAATTGCTCATTTCTGGATTGGACACTTGGTTGGGTTCGTCACGCTTCGTAGATGGGCACTAAATAATAATTAAGGTAAGGATAAAATGATAAAGAGCATGACCGCATTTGCTGCAGCGGAAAAGACGAAAGGTGCCCTTTCGGCGGCAGTTGAAATCCGATCCTATAACAGCAGATTCCTTGATATTGCTTTGCGCCTCCCCCATACATACCTTTACATGGAAGAGAGAATCAAGGGACGGGTTGCAGAAAGGGTTACAAGGGGTCGGATAGAGATTAGAATACAGATCAGGGATGATTCCGATGAAGTATTTACCTTTGAGATTAATAAGCCCAAAGCCAGGGCCTATCATGAGGCATTGGTTCAGTTGAAAAACGAGTTTGATATTAATGCCCAATTATCCGTGGACTTTCTGGTGGGTGCAGGCGGGGTTGTCAAACCTGCCGAGGTCGATAGGGATGTGGAGACGGTTTGGCCTGTTGTCAAGGATTGCCTGGAAGAGGCCATGGGAGACCTTGTCGCTATGCGAGAAAGGGAGGGAGCCAATATGGCTCAAGATATCGCCGGTCGACTTGACACTATTCAAGAATGTATTGATCAAATCGAAATCGCTTCCGGCGATCTTTTATCTCATTATCAGGAGCGACTGAAAGAGCGTATAAAGGCATTGACCAAAGATGCCGTACAGATTGACCCTGAACGGATTGCACAGGAAGCGGCGTATTTAGCAGAAAGAAGTGATATTTCAGAAGAGATTGTTAGGGTCGGAAGCCATATTAAACAGTTCCGAATGATTATGAATTCAGAGGATTCTTCCGGTCGAAAGCTCAACTTTTTGCTGCAGGAGCTGAACCGGGAATTTAACACGATAGGATCCAAGACAGAAAAAATAAACATTTCTCATATGATCGTCGATATCAAATCCGAGCTGGAAAAGATGAGAGAACAGGTTCAGAATGTGGAATAACGTATCGCGCAGCGAGCAAAGCATCTAAAGTTATTAGAACCTATCTCAAAAAAATCTAAGTGCCCATGGCGGTGTTGCGAAACGGTTCAAAATGCTCACATACTACGTGTATGCTCCGCTTTTTTACCGTTTCGCGCCTTGCCCTGAACCCTAATCTTTTTTTTGAGATAGGTTCTAGTATGCGCTTTTCTAAATGATGGAGGATTATATGGAACCGCGTTTGTTGAACATCGGTTTTGGAAATTCAGTGGTTGCCGACCGGGTTGTCGCCATTGTATCACCCAATTCTGCGCCAATGAAACGGCTTAAAGATGAAGCCAAAGAAGATAGACGCCTGATACATGCAACACACGGTCGCAGAACCCGGTCTATTATCATAATGGACAGCAACCACATTGTTCTGTCAGCCATACAGGCAGAGACGATTTCCCAACGGTTTGCAACGCTTAAAGAATAACAATAACCTGTTATGCATTCCCAAAAAACCAATCGATCGGATTCAGATAACCAAACGGCGAGTAGCAACCTTGGTCGTCTTTACATCATCGCCGCACCGTCCGGGGCGGGAAAGACGACCCTTTGCAGGGCTGTTCTTGATCAATTTGCCAATATGTTTTATTCGGTATCATACACGACACGAGAACCCAGAAGAGGAGATCGCAAAGGCGTTGACTACCATTTTATTTCCAAAGGCGATTTCAAAAAAAGGATCGAAAAGGGCACATGGGCTGAGTGGGCTGAAGTGCATGGCAATTATTACGGCACCGATACCGAATTTCTGGATAGGGGCTTAGCCAGCGGGAGTGATATCCTCTTGGATATTGATGTCCAGGGCACCCGCCAGATTCTCGAAAAATACCCTGAAGCCATTACAATTTTCATTATGCCGCCGTCGCTGGACATACTGAGAAGTCGCCTGGAAGCGAGAGGGACCGATAGCGAAGAGGTCATTTCGAGGCGTCTTGCGAATGCAGAGAAAGAAATGGCCCAAAAAGATCTTTACCGCCATATTATAACCAATGATCAATTATCTGTCGCCATTGAACAACTGATATCCATAATAGATCAGTATCAATCAACATAATCCGTTATCATCTTTGTCACAGAAAAGCAGCATTGCACATATCGAAAATATTCGGTTTGCGCCCTTAAAGATTAGCGATATGAAGACAGAAATACTTTATGGTGTTCATCCTGTTTTTGAAGCCCTTAAAGCAGGTAAACGGTCTTTCTTCAGCGTCTTCATTTCAAAGGATAAATCTTCAAAGCGACTTGATAAAGTGCTGGCATTGGCTGGGTCTCTGAAGATACCGATAGTGAAAGTAAACCCCGATCAGCTCAGTTCGATGGCAGGCTCTGACTTGCATCAGGGAGTCGGTGCAAAGGTAAGCCAATTTGCTTTTGTCGATTATTCTGATATTTTCTCTAGAAAAAAAGCTGAAGGAACAAACCCTTTTCTGTTGCTGATTGACAATGTGGTTGATCCACATAATCTTGGTGCCATCGTCCGAACGGCGCTTTGTTTTGATGTAGACGGCATTGTTATCCCAAAAGATCGATCCGCTCCGCCGACACCGGCTGTATCCAAGGCATCTGCCGGGGCACTCGAGCATGTTCACCTGGCAAGGGTCACAAACATGGCAAATACGATCAAGGACATGAAGAAAAAAGGGTTGTGGATTTTTGGGATGGATAAAGATGCCGAAAGGTCCATTTTTTCCGTTGATTTTACAGATTCGGTGGCCATTATAGTTGGTGGAGAGGAAAAGGGGATCCGCCCTCTGGTTAAAAAACAATGTGACGTGCTGGTTTCTATCCCCCAAATGGGGAAAATTGATTCTTTGAATGCGTCCGTGGCAGCAGCGATCGCCATGTATGAAGGATTCAGGCAGAGAGAGCACCGGATAAAAGGATGAGCTTTATTGATTTAGTGAGCTGTGTCAACTTAAGAACTGAACAATACAGATTGTTGGTCGGATTCAAAAGCATTTATAAGTGTAATCCTGAAAAAAAGTGTTCTTCATGGAGAGATCTATCCTCAGATGACCGAGCCCTTTTCCGGTTTTAAAGATTTGATGATCCGCATGGCCAATGCCCTGAAAGCGGCTTTTTTCCCGGCAAAATGCCTGGCATGCAGATCTTTCTTTAATCCTGAAGCGGCACAGGGCGGCCGTTTATTTGAAAACTGCTTTCAGGATGAACTCCTTTTTAGTCCATCCAAGAAGGCAATCTTTGAAGGGTTAATGGCCCCCTTTTTATGCACTACCTGCTCAGCCGATTTTTTACCGGTTGAATCTCCTTTCTGTTCCAGCTGCGGCATCATGTTTAAAAGCCGTGAAGGTGAGGATCATTTTTGTGGTGAGTGCCTGGGATCTCCAAAGAGATTCAACATCGCCCGAGCTCCCGGCATCTACGACCATGCGCTGCTTGAGGCGATCCATTTATTGAAATATCGGGGGAAAATACAACTGGCGAGACCTCTTGGGATGCTCCTTTTTTTTTCTTTTATCGCCCTGTGGGATGAGAAGAGTATAGATGTGGTCATCCCTGTTCCCCTTCATGTTAAACGACTGAAAAAGCGGGGATTTAACCAGTCCTTCCTTCTTGTAAAAGACTGGGGTTCTTTTGCCAAGGCCATTGATATCGGACTTTCGCATATGCATATTGAGAGGCATCTTCTTGTCAGAAACAGATGGACCGAACCGCAGACCGGTCTGGATCGCAAGAAACGTAAAGCAAATATAAAGGATGCTTTCAGAATCAGGGATGCTGAAAAATTGAATGGGAAGCGGGTGCTTCTTGTTGATGATGTGTATACTACCGGTGCAACAGCAAATGAATGTGCAAAGGTTTTGCTGGGCACGGGCGCCAGGCAGGTTGATGTTTTAACCTTGGCACGAGCCATGTAGCTGTCCGCCTTCTCTTTGGTATCGCAAACGATGTCGTTTGAAAGCAGGACTCTGGTAGGAAGAGGAAAATGAACAACGAAAAACCTTTTAAGGCCGGCTTTGTACAATTTGATGTCAAGCTGGGCGATGTAGACTCAAATTTGTCGACAGCACTCGACGGTTTGGGTCAACTCGGCGCCCTGGATGTAAAATTGGCTGTTCTTCCGGAAATGTGGTCTTGCGGTTTTGACAATCATAGGTTATCTGTGCATGCTCGAAAGACACCGGATGTTTTGGACAGGCTCTGCCAAGTGGCACTTGAATACAACATGGTCATTGCGGGATCTATGCCGGAGGCTTCGGACAACGGGATCTTCAATACACTCTACGTTGTTGACAGCAATGGTTCTCTTGCCGGCGCTTACAGGAAGATCCATCTGTTTTCCCTTACGGATGAAGATCAATTCTATGCCGCGGGAAAAGCGGCAGTGGTGTGTGAAACATCCGTCGGCCCCCTGGGACTGATGACGTGCTATGATCTGCGGTTTCCCGAACTTTGCCGTTCTCTCGCGCTTAAGGGCGCCATGACGGTTGTGGTGCCGGCCCAGTGGCCCGCTGTTCGTATCCATCATTGGGATATTCTTTTGAGGGCAAGGGCGATTGAAAATCAATTTTATATCGTGGCAGCAAACAGATGCGGAGAAGAAAACAATCTGGTATACGGCGGTCATTCCCAGATCGTTACGCCTCTGGGCAATGTCCCGGTCGTGGCTGAAGATGGCGTTTCTGTCCAAAATGCTGACATCGATTTTCGCGAAATATCGGCGTTCCGAAATAAAATTCCATGTTTGAATGAAAGGGTTCCCGGTTCGTATGTTGTCTAAAATTATCCAGCGCGAAGATCTTGCCCAAGCAATGAAGACTGTCAGGGCCTCAGGTGAAAAGATTGTTTTTACCAATGGATGCTTTGATATCCTGCATGTGGGGCATGTGCGTTATCTGGCCGCAGCCAAATCAGAAGGAGATATCCTGGTGGTGGGATTGAATTCCGATGAATCCGTGAAATCCATAAAAAAGGAAAACAGGCCGATCATCCCACAGGAGCAACGGGCAGAAGTTCTTTCCAGCCTGTGGTACGTGGATTACGTAAGTCTCTTTGATGAGCCGGATCCTTTATCGCTCATAGAGGTTGTACAACCGGATGTTCTCGTCAAAGGCGCTGACTGGCCGGAAGAAGAGATCATCGGCGCTGATTTTGTGAAAGCAAATGGCGGCCGGGTGGTGAGGGTTTCGGTCGTACCCGGTGTTTCAACCACCGGGATCATAGCGCGGATCATAAAAAACTGCCAGAAAGTGTGATAAACGGTTTTAACATTCGGCAGTAAAGGGTTTCGGGTTTGATTTTAAAAAATAATAAGGGAGTTTCTTTTTTTCAATTTCCAAAATTGGCGGCGATTTCCAGTGTTCAGCATGCGGTTTTTACGAGACACTGCGGTTACAGCAGCGAACCATTCCAGAGTCTGAATGTCAGTTTCGGGGTTGGAGACGTGCCAAGCAATGTACATCAGAACCTGTCTGTTGTTTCAAAATGCATGGATGCCGAAGATCTGGTTTCTGCAAATCAGGTGCACGGAACAGAAGTCCTGGTATTCTCCGAAAACAGCCTTGATGGTCTTTCCGCAAATTCGGCGCCGCCTTTTGTCGGCGACGCCCTGGTGACGGATATCTCAAAGAAAAACCTTGTGGTAAAGGTGGCCGACTGCCAGTCCGTCCTTTTGTACGATCCTGACCGTCAGGTGGTCGCAAATATTCATTGCGGATGGCGGGGTAGTATTAAAAATATTATTGGACATACGATAAGGGTGATGGAAAAACGATTTACTTGTAACTCCGATAATATTGTCGCAGGTATCAGCCCGTCTCTGGGCCCTTGCTGTGCCGAATTTATTAACTACAAGTCCGAGATTCCTACTGCGTTATGGGGATACAAGGATGGGTCGAATCATTTTGATTTCTGGTCCTTAAGCCGTAACCAGCTTTGTAACGCGGGGGTGTTGAGCGAGAATATTGATTTAAGCGAAATATGTACCAAGTGCAATACCGAACGGTTTTTTTCATTTCGGGGAGAGGGTACGACCGGCCGGTTTGCGGTTGCCATCGGTTTAAAATAAAATGCTGTCTTCAAGGGAAATGACTCTGGGTTACGGTGTTTTTTATGCTCAATCATTCCGCTGACAAATAAAACTTTATAATAGAAATCCCCGACCGTTCAAATAACTTTAGAAGCAGTATCAAAACCTCCCGCTCGCTGGTTTGAAAATTTTGATAGTTCTAAGCTCGCTTTGCTAAAACTTTAAATTAGGGGCGAACGCCCTCAAACAGTTGCAAATTTTAACGCTCCGCTTCGCTAAGAACTTTTAAGCAAAATTGTCAAAAGGCTTCGCTATGAGGTTTTGAAACCAGTTATAGTTTTGCCCGGAAGGAAGCGCGATTCATGTTTCAGGAAAAAGTTAAGGTTTTATGGAATAAAAAGGTAGGGCCGGGCTATTACAGGCTCGGTTTAACGTGCCATAGGGGGTATTCGGACGCTCAGCCGGGGCAGTTTGTCATGCTGGGCCTCACAGGCCGGCTGGATCCGATTTTGCGCCGTCCGTTTTCGATACATCGGCGTATTGTTGAAGACGGGCGTATTAGCGGTATAGAGCTTCTTTACAAAGTGGTCGGCGTAACGACAAAGAACATGGCAACATTGAAAAAAGGCGATGCGCTTAACCTCCTTGGCCCCCTGGGCAAAGGTTTCTTAATTTCGAATGATTATCAGCGGGTTTTTGTCGTTGCCGGTGGAATCGGCGTGGCACCCATGCTGTTTCTGGCTTCATCCCTGGCGGAAAGAGGCTTTTCCCTCTCAGAGTCTATTGTATTTCTCGGCGGCGGATCAAAGGATGACCTGTTGTGCAGAGATGAACTGTTAAGTTTCGGCATGACCGTGCATGTGACGACGGATGACGGTAGTGACGGAGATCAGTGTCTGGTCACCCTTCCGCTTGGAGATATGATGAAGAATAGCAGGCCGGACATTATTTATGCCTGTGGTCCCATGGGGATGCTCCAGTGCGTTGTAGATATAGCGCAAAAACATACGGTACCATGCCAGATTTCCATAGAAACCATCATGGCCTGTGGTATGGGAGCGTGTCTTGGCTGTGCTGTTGAGGGTAACGAGACATCGGGTCGTTATTTGCATGCCTGTATGGATGGGCCGGTTTTTGACGTAAATCAACTGAAGTTTGAAACTTGAGAAAAAATTAAATTCGGTTCAAAAATAGTAAGTATATAAGATTGCTCTGAAATATCTGAAAAGAGCGCATTTCGAGGAACCGGCCATTGCAAATTGGAAATAATTAGATCCAAATGCAATTTCAGATTGACTTGCTTCGGATCATGTGTTAGAAATCGCTCTTTCGTACGGCCTTTAACTTGGACCTTTTTCCGTCCAAGAAGGCACCCTTTGGCATGAAAAGAGAAACCAGTCGCACCATAAAGGAGCTTGTGTATTACAGCAGCATCGGACTGCAGGTAGCACTCTCAATCTTTATCGGGCTGGCTATCGGAGTATATCTTGACAAACGCTTTGACTTGACTCCCTGGTTCACACTTATTTTTCTTGGGCTCGGGATTGCGGCAGGATTTAGAAATATTGGTCATGCCATCCGGAAAATCAGAAAATTTTAGCGGGAAAGAATTATAAGGTGGAGATACAACAGCGCATTTTGAAATTCGTTACACGTGCGAATTGGATCCTGTTTGCTGCGACAAGCATTCTCGGATGTGCTGTATCTTCGCCGAATTTTGCCATGGGCATTATATGCGGGGGGCTGATCGTAACCGTTAATTTCCATTTGCTGTACCGAACACTTAAAAATGCTTTTACACCACCTCAGCTATCTTCTCACAATGTGATTCTTGCCAAGTATTATCTCCGCTTTACCGTGAGCGGATTTATTATATTTGTGCTTATCGCAAAGCACTATGTTGACCCTCGCGGTCTTTTTATCGGTCTTTCGGTTGTGGTTGCCAGCATAATCCTTGCAGCCATGTGTGAATTCAAAAAACTGATTTTCAAGGAGGCAGTCTAAGGATGGAACATCCCTATCTCTTTTTTGTGAAATTGTTCGAACTCATCGGCCTGGATCATTTTGCCCATGCGTATCCGCACGTCATTTATTCCTGGGTGGTTATGACTTTGCTTATTGTTATGGGGGCCATCGGAGCCAAGTCTGTCAGCTTGGTTCCCACGAAAATGCAAAACTTTTTTGAGGTCATTATTTCAGGAATGGAAGAGTTTATGGTCGATATTACCGGCGAAGAAGGCCGGTCGTATTTTTTCATCATCGCAACCGTATTTCTCTATATTCTCGGTTGCAATCTGATCGGACTTGTGCCTGGCTTTTTTCCGCCCACTGCCAACCTGAATACAACCTTATCTTGTGCGATTGTTGTGGTTTTTGCCACACATGTTATCGGCATCAAGCATCATGGCGCAAAATATATAAAACACTTCATGGGGCCGATGTTGGCGATGGCGCCTTTGATATTTGTCATCGAAATTATCGGCCATACGGCACGGCTGCTGTCGCTCTCCTTCCGGCTTTTTGGCAATATGGTCGGGCATGAAATCGTTCTGGGCATTCTGTTCATGCTGGCAGGCCTGTTCTTCGCGCCGTTGCCGATCATGGCACTGGGTATTTTTGTTTCCTTTATACAGGCATTTGTCTTCTTTTTGCTTTCGATCATTTACTTTACGGGTTCTATCGAACATGCGCATTAATCGGATTGATAGAAGACAAATGACATACAACTGCAACAAAGATTTGCTTTTAAATTTTAATGGGAAAATGGAAGAAGCAAACTAATTATATTAAAAGGAGGTAGAGTAGAATATGGAAGCTCAAGCATTACAATTTTTCATCGCTAGTGCGACTGCCGCTGGTTTCGGGATTGCGATTGCAGCCTTTGGTTGCGGTATTGCGCAGGGTATCGGTTTGAAATCCGCCGTCGAAGGTACTGCAAGGAACCCAGAGGCTTCAGGTAAGGTTATGGTGACCATGCTGATCGGTCTTGCCATGATCGAATCACTCTGTATCTACGCGCTGGTTATCGCACTGATTCTTATCTATGCGAATCCAATTTCTGAGAAAATTGCTGCGCTATTTGCCGGTGGCCACTAGAAAAATTGATGTATACTTTAAATAGGAAAGGGCGCTTTCCATTCTTGGAAGCGCCCTTTCCTATTTAGTGCCCATTCACAAATGGCCCTTTTTGCGCCGCGCGGCGTTCTCCGCAGGTTTCCGGCTGCGGCGTACCTTATGTACGCCTCACCGAAAACCCTTGTGCGGCCTTGCGCGACACAAAAATTGCTCATTTCTGGATTGGACACTTAATTTGGTCCGTTACACTTCGTGGATGGACACTACTTAATAGATTCCCTGCCACTCGAATCCTCGCCCCCTTGGACCCTTGAATCCTTTCCTGCAAATCAACCCTTTCGAAGATAATATTTCTATATCAATCGCTATAATCCGCCAGAACTTTCTTTAAGTATTGTCCTGTATAGGATGCGTCCACATCTGCTATGGCTTCAGGCGTCCCGCGCCCAACGATATAACCCCCATCATCTCCGCCCTCGGGCCCCAGATCGATGACATGGTCGGCTGTCTTGATGACATCCATATTATGTTCTATGACGATAACCGTATTTCCTGTATCCACGAGTTTGTCCAGTACGTTGAGGAGTTTTCTGATGTCATCCATGTGAAGTCCCGTAGTGGGTTCATCGAGAATATAGACTGTTTTGCCGGTCCCCCTTTTGCTGAGTTCCCGTGACAGTTTGACCCGCTGGGCTTCGCCGCCTGAAAGTGTTGTGGCCGGCTGGCCGATATGAATATACCCCAGGCCGACGTCGACGAGTGTCTGTAATTTCGATCTGATGTTGCGGATCTTTTCAAAAAAGACAAACGCCTGATTTACGGTCATGCTGAGAATGTCCGCAATATTTTTACCCTTGTAGCGGATCTCTAAGGTTTCTCGATTGTATCTTTTCCCCTGGCAGACATCGCAGACAACGTAGACGTCAGGCAAAAAATGCATCTCGATTTTAATTATGCCATCGCCCCTGCATGCTTCACATCTTCCACCCTTAACATTAAAACTGAAACGCCCGGGTTTGTAGCCCCGCATACGGGCTTCAGGCGTTCTGGAATAAAGCTCCCTGATATAGGTAAAAACACCGGTATAAGTTCCGGGGTTGGAACGGGGTGTTCTCCCTATGGGGGATTGATCGATATTAACGATTTTATCAATATGGTCGATTCCCAATAGCCGGTTATGAGAACCCGCCCGTATTCTGGCATGGTAGAGGCGCTGAGCAAGAACGCGGTGAAGGGTTTCCAAAACCAGTGTCGATTTTCCTGATCCGGAGACACCTGTGATACAGATCAAACAGCCGAGGGGAAATTGCACATCAATATTTTTGAGGTTATTTTCAGACGCTCCTTCTATAACGAGATGCTTTCCATTACCGGAGCGACGCCTGGGCGGGATTCCAATTCGCTTTCGACCTGAAAGGTAGTGGCCGGTCAGAGAATTTTTATGTTTAAGGAGTTTTTCCGGCACCCCGGAAAATACGACTTGTCCACCTTTAGCCCCGGCGCCCGGTCCCATATCGACAACATGATCGGATGCCTGTATCGTTTCTGCGTCATGTTCTACAACCAGAACCGTATTGCCAAGATCACGCATTTGAATCAGTGTATTTAATAGACGCCGGTTGTCTCGTTGATGTAGGCCGATGCTGGGTTCATCCAGAACGTATAAGACACCGGTCAACTTGGATCCGATCTGCGTTGCAAGGCGTATCCGCTGACTTTCACCGCCGGATAGGGTTGAGGCAGATCTGTCAAGAGAGAGATAAGAGAGGCCCACATTTTCAAGAAACCCCAACCGCTCCGTGATCTCTTTCAGTATTCTTTGTGCAATGATCTCTTTTTTACCCTCAAGTCTCAATTCCTTTAAAAAAGTATTGGCCTTGGAAATTGAGAGTTTCGTTATTTCAAATATGGTAAAGTTCCCCACTTTCACGGATCTGCTGGCCCTGTTTAATCTGGCGCCCAGGCATTCCGGACAGGGGCGGAAATTCATATAATTCTTAATTTCTTCTCTGGCCTGGTGCGAATCCGTTTCAATGTAACGGCGTTGTAAATTTGGAATGATACCTTCAAAGGATTTTTTATACATGTAACGACGATCGTTCCGCTCAAAGTAGAATGTGATCGGCTCATCCTTTGATCCGTATAAAATGACATTTTTAAAATTTTCTGGAAGATCCTTATAGGGTGTATAGATATCGACACCGTAGTGCAGGGTCAAGGCATCCAGAAATTCGGCAAAATGAACGGAATTTCTGTTGGCCCAGAGTGAAACCGTCCCTTCTCTAAGAGAGAGTTCCGGATTGGGAATGATAAGATCCGGGTCGAATTCGCTGGTTGAGCCAAGACCATCACATTTTGAGCAAGCACCCTGAGGAGAGTTAAAAGAAAAACTTGCGGGAGTGAATTCTGGATAGCTTATGCCGCAGTCAATACATGCCGCCTTTTCACTAAACAGGATGGATTTTCCGGTAGGTTGCGAATCCTGGCCCAAAATGTCCACTGTAACAAGGCCTTCGGACAGGGCCATGGCCAGTTCCAGAGAATCTGCAAGTCGATTTATGATATTTTCTTTTATGATCAAACGATCCACAACCACATCAATGGTATGCTTTTTATTCTTATTTAGCCTGTCTATATCGTCAATCTCCGTTGTTTTCCCATCAATTCGGATACGGGCGAAACCTTCCTTTTTTAATCGCAACAAGAGTTTTTCATGGGTTCCCTTCTTGCCGGCGATCAGGGGCGATAAAATGATGATTCGCGTTCCCTGGGCCAGGAACATGACCTGCTCCACAATTTGATCCAGTGTCTGGGAAGTAATCGGTCGGTCACACTTATAGCAATGCGATGTGCCGGCCCTGGCAAAGAGGAGGCGGAGATAATCATATATTTCTGTCACTGTCCCAACGGTAGATCTTGGATTATGACCGGCGGCTTTCTGTTCAATTGCTATGGCAGGGGATAATCCTTCGATCGTGTCGACATCCGGCTTATCCATACGCTCCAAAAACTGGCGTGCGTAGGTGGAAAGGGATTCCACGTATCTGCGCTGCCCCTCGGCATAAAGCGTGTCAAAGGCCAGCGTCGATTTGCCCGACCCGGAAAGTCCGGTGACAACAACCAGTTTGTTTCGAGGTAATTCAACATCGATGTCCTTCAGGTTGTGCTGTCTCGCACCCCGTATGGTAATTTTATCGGAATTCATTAGTTAACAATCCTAATTATAGCGGTTTCCATAAACATGTTCCTATTAATTCGCTTTTGTTCATATTTTATTCAGCTGTCGGATGGTTTAGTTTCAGTTGGGAAGCTGTCTGAGCAAATTAGAGCGCGCTAAAGAGAACATGGTCAAAGTGCCTCTATTTGGGAAATAAAATCATATTGCTGAACTATATTCTTAAAGCTATAGTTATGTTTGCTTTTACGCGTTTTTATTTGCGAATTCTTGCCGGCCTAAACTAATTGATACTAGTTATGGCCTTCCCTCAGATGAAAGGCTAAAATGGAATTACCACTA
>JBHPCZ010000095.1:0-13452 GCA_042573625.1 Thermodesulfobacteriota bacterium | reverse complement strand
GAATAGGAAATATAAAATCCGACGGAAGACCGATTCTGGGATTGGGTGCGAGAGGTCTTCTTGAAATTCTCCTCGAGACGTCGGATCAGGCATTTTTGGTCCCTGCACATATATGGACCCCGTGGTTTTCCCTTCTGGGTTCAAAATCGGGTTTTGATTCATTAGAAGAATGTTTTGAGGATCTTACATCCCACATTTTTGCCGTTGAGACCGGCCTCTCGTCAGATCCGGCAATGAACTGGCGTGTATCGGGACTGGACGGTCTTACACTAATTTCCAATTCAGATGCCCATTCCCCTTTAAAGCTGGGTCGTGAGGCAAGTCTCTTCAATACAGCCCTTTCCTATTCCGGGATAAAATCTGCAATTCAGACCGGTGACCCAAAACAGTTTCTGGGTACGTTCGAGTTTTATCCGGAAGAAGGAAAGTACCACCTGGACGGGCACCGAAAGTGTAATGTTCGCCTGTCTCCCAAAGAAACCATAGCGCTGAATGGAAAGTGTCCGGTTTGTGAAAAAGCATTAACGCTCGGTGTGTTATACCGGGTTGAAGAGTTGGCAGACCGACCTGAAGGGATAAAACCGGAGAAGAGCCATCCGTTTTTCAACTTAATACCGCTGGTAGATATTTTATCGGATGTTTTGATGGTGGGTCCGGGCTCAAAGAAGGTAATGGGAAATTACAGGGCCCTGATTGAAAAACTGGGGCCTGAATTTGCAATCCTGCACTCACTGGAGATCGGCGTTATTGAGAAGGCCGGGGTTCCGTTGCTGGGTGAAGCAATTAAAAGAATGCGTACGAACGAGATCAACTTTTTGCCCGGATATGATGGAGAATTTGGAAAATTACAGATATTTAATCCAGAAGAGCGAGAGATGTTAATCAACCAGAAACCCCTTTTTGTTCTGCCGGTTTCAGATCGAAACATCTCTGTTGAGGAAAAACACAAAGAGACCCGAATCCCCGAAAAAACCCGTTTTAAAATTGAATCATCATCAAAACCGCCGCCGGTCATTGACCGTGACGGGTTAAGACCGGGTCTATCGGGCGGCCTGAACACAGCGCAGCGACAAGCTGTTGAACATGATGGCGGTCCTGTGATGATTGTCGCAGGACCCGGTACCGGCAAGACAAGAACACTGACCCACAGAATCGCTTATCTTATCAACAAAAGGGGCGTTTCTTTCCAGAACATCCTGGCAGTCACCTTTACAAATAAGGCAGCCGAAGAGATGCAAGAGAGGCTCAAGTCCCTATTAAGAGATAAAACATCGATCCCCCTGATCGCCACATTTCATTCCTTCTGTTTTTCTATCCTAAATGACTCAAAAGGAAAGATTTATCAAATCATCGATGATGACCTTCGGAGAAACATTGTTTTGGATGCCATAAAACATGTTGAAGATGCCGGTATAACCGTCATGTTTAAAGCAGACATGCTGCGCAATCTGATCATTTCAGCCAAGCAGAAGCTGCTGGAACCCCATGAACCGTTTGGTGATCTTACCGATTCCGAAAAAGAATCATTTTCTACTGTTTACAGGGCGTATCAGAAACTTTTATCCATACAGGGTCTGTTTGACTATGAAGATCTTATTTTAAAAACCGTAAAACTATTTGAGCAGGATGAAAATACCCGAAAAAAATATCAGGAGGTTTTTAAATTTATTTTCGTTGATGAATATCAAGACCTGAATGCGGCGCAGTACCGGATCATCAGAGCACTTTCTTCTTCCGGTAATCCGGACAGGGAGATTTTCGTTATCGGAGATCCGGACCAGTCGATTTACGGTTTTAGGGGATCGGATGTAAGATACTTTGATCGATTTGCTGAAGACTATCCGGACGCCAGAATAATAAAATTGACCCGTAATTATCGTTCGGTCGAGGCCATTCTCGAGGCATCGTATCAGGTCATTAAAAGGAATAAAAAGGATGTTCCGGAAACACGCATCTATTCTGAAATTGACGGTATTAAAACAATTGGTATTTTGGAGTTGGATACGGGAAAAGCCGAAGCGGTTGCTGTGGGAAAAATCATTGAAGAGATGATCGGCGGAATAGGGTTTCATTCCGTGGATTTCGGGAAAATCGATCATGACAATAATGGAACACATCACAGCTTTTCAGATATGGCCGTCTTATACCGCACCGGCGATCAGGGCAGGGTGTTTTCAGATGTATTCGATAAAGCCGGCATTCCGTACCAGATTGTCAGCAGAGAGAATCTTTATAAGCAAAAGGGAATTTCAGCGCTGCTATCCCTTTTAAAAATTGTTGAGGGGCTCGGCTCCTACAGTGATTTTGGAAGAATCTTAAACCTGACAAAACCCACGATTAGTAAAAAGACAGCGGAGATTTTTAAAAGTTGGTCTTACAAGAATGGGTTTGGGGTTAAAGAGGCCCTTTTTAACGCAAAGCGATTTCCGATACCCGACCTGAGCCGTACACGCCGAATACGTCTTTATGATTTTATCGGCACACTTTCCGTTTTGGAAAAAGAGATTAGGGATATGTCTGTTGAAAAGAAGCTGCTTTATCTGGTGGAAAAGACCAAACTTTCTTTGGTCCTGAGGGACGACACCAAATTCCAGGATGCTTTAAAGCGGATTTTGGATGTTTCCGGCAAATTTGGAACCCATACACCTGGCTTTTTCGTGACTGCCGCATTGCAGACCGATACCGATACATATATGCAGCGATCTGAAAAAGTTTCCTTGATGACCATGCATGCATCCAAAGGGCTCGAATTTCCAATCGTTTTTATTGCCGGTTGCGAGAAAGATTTGATACCGTATCAACCGGCAAAAGATGAAGCCCCGGATATTGACGAAGAGAGGCGGCTTTTTTATGTTGCCATGACCCGTGCAAAACACCGGCTCTATCTTACACATGTAAAGAAAAGGCAAATTTACGGACGGCAGGTTCAGCGGGAAATATCCCCTTTTGTGTTGGATATCGAAGGACGGTTGAGAAAACATGAAGCATCTGTAATACGGAAGAAGAAAAAGTCCGGGCAGAAGCAGCTATCGTTGTTTTAGAATCATCTCCAAAAGAGTTGATGATTTTAAAAGGATTCAGGGGGTCAAGGATCCAAGGATTCAAGTGAAATGCGTAAAGATTATAAGAGTTAAAAGTATGGCAGAGGTCTTAAGAACTCTGTTTGGACCTTGATAGAATATCAAAATAAATTTTAAAAAGAAGAAAGATACGATCTGATATCTCAAATAAGAAGGGCCGCTGTGTCGATTCCTTCAAATTTGGAGAACAAACCCTTGAACCCTTGGCCCCTTGAATCCTCGAACCCTTCTCTCCAACCAAATTGGAGAAGAGCCCAATTGTAATACCCTGCAGCTTACAGCTGAGAGATTTATTATACTTTTAATAGAGGAGAATTAAGACATGAGTATTCAAGACAGGACGGCGCAGATAGATTTTTCGGTAAACAGGAAAAATTTATACAAGGAGGAGGCGTTTACAGATATGGAGGGCGCTTCGGTTCGACGCCTGACACCGATAAAAGCCGATGGAACCAGGGACAAAAAGAGAGCCCTTGTTTTTTTTGGACACACTCAATTATTATTGTCTCATGGGGCGGTTCCGGTACAGTGTTTTCTCAAAGCCAAAAATCTGGACCAGGCCTTTAAACAATTTCCTTCGGCGATGAAAGAATCCGTGGAAAAGGTGATAAAAGATTTGGAGGAGGTGGAGAAAAAGGGGGATTCTCGTATTATCATGCCCGGGCAGTCGTGAACGCTATCCCGAAGGCCCTGCAAATGAACGCCTCAAACTCGTGAAATATCCGGGAGAGCGCTACTCTCTGTCTCGTGATCGGATCAGAAGAAGGGGGCGATCTACGTGCTGAAGTACCCCGGCTGCCACACTTCCGTAAAAGACACGGGAAAGCCCTCCCCGTCCGTGGCTGGCCATAGCGATCAAGTCGATGTGTTCCTTCCGGGCGGTGTGAATGATAACCTCTACAACGGCGCCTTGATCGACAGTCATTCGGGCAGTTATCTTCTTTTTTTTGAGGCGGTTTTGCATGTCGCCCAGGTATGATTCGGCCTCTTTAATTCTGGCTTTGATTTCATCGATGCCCAGTTCAAGCAAGAAACCATCGGGATCCATCACCGGTATGATCGGGCTGACCACCTGTAGAAGAACAACGGTTGAATCGTAATGAAGAGCCATATCTTCGACATGGGTGAGAATACGCTCGGCTCGAGATGAACCGTCCAATGGAACGAGAATGGTTTTGTACATACAAACCCCCCTTGTTTCATTTTGTTTACGCTCAGTTAGTATAATATCATATTTAACCGTTTACGTCACCCAGATTTCCAACACAAAGAGGAGGAGGACCATGGCGCAAATAAATACCAAAGATGCCGCAGCTTTCATTAGAGATGATTTGCGATTGAAGACCTTACCGCTGGCGGTCAAGTTTTTGAAAGACACGGCGGCTTTTCCTGAAAAAACCCGTCAACCGGCTGTTGTTTTTAAAAAACGCGTTACCATATGCCAGGGCGTAACCATGGCCCGGAATTACGGATGGACCGTAGGGCTTGCCCGGGAAGATTTAATCTGCGTCCCGGCCATGATTGCCTTTGGATTCAGCAATGCATCCGATCCGGTTGAGACGCTGGGAAAACTCTTTTGTGAGGTAGACTTTTCTCAGAGTGATGAAAAGGGTATTAAAGAGGCGGAATCAATGATTCGTCTGGAGAACGGGGAATATCAGGCGATGGTCCTGGCTCCCCTTCAGGAAGGTTTGTTCACACCGGACACCGTGGTGTTTTACGGAAATCCCGCCCAGATCATGCGACTGATTCAGGCCTTGACCTACCAAGAGAACCGTCGAATCGTCGGCAATTTCGGCGGAAAGGTGGAATGTACCGAATATCTTCTTGCGCCGTTTAAAACAAAGGCACCCCGGATCGCCATCCCGGGTATGGGCGATCGCATCTTTTCCATGACCCAGGATGATGAGATGGTATTTTCCATACCCGGCCAACTTCTAGATGGACTGGTTGAGGGAATGAAGTCAGCAGGGAAAAAAATCGGCGCCCGCTATCCGGTGACGCCGTACCAGAACTTCGAGCCGGAGTTTCCAAAACCGTATCAGGAGCTGGCCGAGGAGCTCGGGCTTTTTGAGTGATATGGAAATGGCGAAAACGGTTCAAAATGCGCTGATAAGAGGATTTGAAATATAGAACAAGGGGTAAAAAAGCCGGGCCTTCTACTCCCGGCTTTTTTACTCACGGATTTGCTCATCCACCCATGCCAGATTTTCTTTAATCAGATCCGGAATAGGGAGTTGATACGGACAGCGCTCCAGGCACTCGCCGCACTCAGAGCAGTTTCTGGCCTTTTCAATGGCTTCTTTGGGCCAGCCTTCTTTAACAAAATTCTTTCCGAACCGATTGACTGCCGATCGAATACCCATGATCATTTGAATGGGAACCTCTTCGGAACAGGGCTGGCAGTAATCACAGCGCCGGCAAAAAACTTTATCATACTGCTGCCGGATCGCTTCTATTTCCTGCTTTTCCAGATCGGTCAGTTCATGGTCCCCCTGATAGACATTCCAGTTCTGATCAAAGAGATCTTTGCTCTCCACACCGGGGATGAGCACGATACCCGGATGTGACAAGGCGTATTTCAGCGCCAGCTTCGGATTATCGATCACACCTCCGGAAAAGGATTTCATGGCGATGACCCCGACATTCTTTTCACGGGCCTTGGGGATGATCTTTTCCATGGCTTTGGGTTCGAGAAAGCTAAAGCAGACCATAATGGTTTCGAAAAGGCCTTCGTCCAGAATTTTATCCAGAAGATCCAGGCTGTGGCTGGTGATGCCGATATGTCCGATCAACCCTTCCTTTTTAGCCTGAACCAACCCTTCCAGCGCGCCTCCCGGGGAGGTGATCTGCCGATACTCTTCGTCATTGGGAACAAAATGACACTGGTAAAGGTCGATGTAATCCCGCTGGAGTTCCTTCAAGCTGGTTTCCAGATCTTTTCGAACCTCATCCGATGTCCTGCTTCTGGTCTTGGATGCCAGAACAACTTTTTTATCCGTCTGTTTTAGCGCCAGACCGATCCGGCGCTCGCTGGTGGTGTACATGCGGGAGGTGTCGATAAAATCGACCCCCGTTTCCACGGCGTGAAGCACCGTTTCTACCGCCTGTTTTTCGTCCACTCGCTGGATGGGTATTCCTCCAAAACCGAATCGATTCACTTCAAGCCCGGTTTTTCCGATGATGATTTTGTTCATGGTTTTTCTCCTCGCTTTTCATCCGTAAAGCCCTGTCTTGCCGAAAGCGAAACTTCAGGGGAAATTATTTTTTGTATAAATAGATCAAAAACAGTTCACAACACGCTGCTTACAACCAATAGCAGGTCATGACCGTGCGGCGATCTGTGAAGCTCAAGGTTATGGTTACTCAAAGGCATCAGGATGGTCAACAGTTTATAGCGGTTGCCAAAATAATGTTCCGTTTCGTCCGGCAGCTTAATAATGTATGAACGAAAGCGAATCAATAGGAAAATGTTTATGGAAACCACTAGAATTCGATCGAACATGCATGGATACGTATTTTGTTTGACACTTGAGACAAATTCTTTCAATATTCTCTTGGAAAGGGGTATCAGAGAGTGAGGAATGACGACAGGCCCAAAAAAATGGACTGGTTTAAACTGGGCGAGGTGTATTACCAGTCAAGGAAATACCGGAAGGCGATCGAGGCATTTTCCAAAGCCATCGAGAAATCCCCGAAGAACGGCTCTGCGTATTATCACCGATGCATCGCGTATAATAAGCTCGGCAGCCCAAAGCACGCCCTTGAAGATCTGAAGACCGCGGCCGGACTCGGACATGAAAAATCACAAAATTATTTAAAGTCAAAAGGCGTTTCCTATTAAACCGCAGGGATGAAAGTGTTGTTAAACATTGGATTCCGCATTGTTAAATTACCGTAATTATCGAAACGAAGGGAAATGAGTATGACAGGTAAGCTCATCAAGACCATAGATTTGGAAAATAACATGCAACTCAATTTTTATGATGAATCAAGAAAACTGGCCGGAGACAGATGGCTGGTTTCGTTGGTGATCCATATGGAGATTCCGGTCAAAGAGGCATTGCTTCATGACGCGCATTCATCCACTGAAACCGTAGAGGAGGTTGAAAAGGTGCTCGGGGAAAAGGTGCTGTTTGAGCAAAAGAGAGAACGGATTTTTATAGATGAGGATGACAAAGAGACCGTATTCGCTGAACTGAATGATAATTTTATTGCCCGCACCCTTAAATACCTGTCTCGCAAATCGTTTCCCAAAAAGTATGTAATGAAAATGTACAAAGAGGCGGAAAAAAAACAATAATGGTCTCGGTTATAACCCGAATCGTTCGTGGCGCTGGGTTCCATTAGAATTGCGATGCCAAGAGCGAAGATAAAATAATCAAAAGGAGGTCTTTTTTAGATTATAAGACCCGAATGCGTCAGTGTTTGCTTTTTCCGATAGAAAAGGGTAAATAGATACAAACAGATCATGCATCAATCAACCGATACGAATCCGCAATGAAATCGAGGTCAAAGATGGATAAAGTTCTTGTTGCAGATGATGATAAAATACTTTTAGGGTTGATTACCAATTTTCTGGAAAAATACAGCGACAAACTGGAAGTTGTCACGGCACAAGACGGCCAAGAGGCCATTAGCGTCCTGAAGCGTGAAGCGGTTTCAGTTCTGATCACTGACATTCAAATGCCCCAGATTGATGGGTTAGCCCTGCTGGCCTATGTCAACGAACATCATCCGAACCTGCCGTGTTTTGTCATGTCAGCACACGGTACGCCCCAAACAAAGGCAAAGCTTCCCAAAGACCTTCTGAGGTTTTTCCAAAAACCCTTTGAGATGGAAGATCTTGCACGGGCCGTTATCGAAACCCTGGACCGGGACATTACGCAGGCCGGTGTTCAGGGAGTATCCCAGGAGAGTTTTCTGCACATGATTGAAATGGAACAATCTTCGTGCATATTTGAAATCAAATCTCCGGACAAGGATACAGGGACGTTGTATTTTGTAGAGGGTGTTTTGTTTGACGCGGAATGCGGCGGCCTCAAGGGTGAAGCTGCGGCGCTCGAACTCCTTGCCAGAGAAACAACAACTTTCGGGTTTAAGTTTTTTGCTCCCAAAGAGATCCCCCGGCAAATCAAAACACACCTCTACAAATTAATTCGAAAGACCATTGAAGAGAAGAAGAAATCAGACCCTGACAGACAGTTTCACCAAAAAAGATATAAGTTCACTTAGGTTTTATTGTTAATCCAAAGGTAATGTTTTAAAACAATGATTGATCCAATGGAGGCTTAAGGCAATGTCCAGCCAGATGAGCCTGTTCCCGTCCAAAGATCTTCCCGAGGAAGAAGAACATACCGGGGAAATCGAGCTCAGTGCTATCGACGAGATGTTTGCAGCAAGCCGACGATACCGGAGCAGTCGCGAGTACATGGAACTTCTACAGTTTATTGCCCGGTTCCAACAATATTCGGCCTTTAACTGTTTTCTTCTCTATTTACAGGATCCTTCCATGACCTATGTCGCGACGGCAGGCAGATGGCGCAAACAGTTCAAACGACAGCTTAAAGCGGATGCCCGCCCGCGTGTGATTCTTGCCCCCATGTCACCGGTGAGATTTCTTTATGATCTGAATGATACAGAGGGTCAGCCGGTATCACCGGATCTATTGAAGCCGTACGATAAAACCGGCAGAGTCCAGAGGGGCGTCTACGACAAGACATTGCACAACTGTGCGATCCACGGAATTGCTGTCAGAGATGTTGATTTGAGACATCAATACGCGGACAGCGCAATTCCCCTTACATACAAAACCCTGAAGCAGTTTGAAAGCCTGAATCTGGATTCTCAGATGAAATATTTAATTCTTCTCGAGAGGGGTCATACCCTGGAAGAGAAGTATTCTTCTCTGGCCTATGATCTGGGACACATATTCTGCGGCCATCTAGGGATTGACGATAAAGCTTGGTGGCATGACCGAAGAGGAACAGGGCAAACTCAAGCGAGAATTAAGGCGGAGTCCGTAGCATTTTTGGTTTGCAGACGAAAGGGGCTTTTGGAAAACTCGGGGAAATTCCTTTCAGGGTATGCGCAGGAAGATCGGGAGATCCCCGCATTCAGTTTGAACGCGGTGCTTTCTTCGGCCCACTACGTAGAGGAGATGGGGAAGTCTCGCTGGAGAGTGCCCAAGAAGAAAAGCCGGTATCAATCGGAGTAGAGCTCGCAATAGTTCACTATGGCTTCGCCCTTAAGTGCCTTGCATATGAAAGCCTCCGACTGGTTCAAAATTCAGGTCATAGAACACATTGGAGAAACAGAATGTTTTCATTTAATGAAATTCTTGATCTGGCAATACAGATAGAGGAAAACGGAAAGAAATTTTTTCATGATGCCAGCAAGAAGGTTACCGACCCGTCATTGGTGTCCATTCTCAAATGGGTCGAGGAAGAAGAAAAAGAGCATATTAAATGGTTTTCTCAATTGAAGCAGACGGCAGAACAGACAACGAGCAATCCTCAGCTTGAGAAAATGGGCAGGGCCATTTTGCAGGGGCTCGTGTTAGATCAAACATTTTCTCTCCAGGACATTGATTTTTCCAAAATTGAGCATGTCGACGCCCTTTTGAAGCTGGTTGTTGAGTTTGAGAAAGACACCGTTTATTTCTACGAGATGCTCGGTTCTTTTGTTGAAGATACTGAAATGTTGAATATTCTGGATATGATTATTGAACAGGAAAATCGTCATATAAAGGTTTTACGAGAGTTTATGGACGGTAAAGAACAGGAATTGTAATCTGGTGTTTGTGCGGAAAGTTATACAATATATTCTGATTCCGGTGGTTTTATTCGCGGCGGGCGTTTTGTCCGCTCACGCGGATATTTACATGTATATTGACAGTCAGGGGGTTACCCATTTTACAAACACGCCCACATCATCCAAATTCAAAATTTACATGCGAGAGGGGTCGACAAGGGCGCCAAGCATTTACACTTCAAGCAAGTATGATCGGATTATATCTGAAGCCTCAAGGCGCCACGGCATTGCATTTCCGTTGTTAAAAGCTCAAATCAAAGTCGAGTCGGATTTCAACCCCCGGGCTGTTTCAAAAAAGGGGGCGTTGGGGTTGATGCAGATCATGCCGGAAAATATCAAGGCTTTGCGCGTGAACGATCCTTTTGATCCGAGGGAAAATATTATGGCCGGTGCCCGGTATTTCAAACGTCTTCTGGAACGCTATAATGGGGAGTTGCATCTGGCCCTGGCGGCATATAATGCCGGACCGAATGCGGTTGACCAGTACAAGAGGGTCCCTCCTTATAGGGAGACGGTGGATTATGTGGAGAAAGTCATGAAATATTTTCAAATCTTTAAAAAAGGATAGCGGCTGAAACTACATAATAAAAACACCCTAACCCTCAAAGGTCTCTAGTTATAGTTTTAAATCTTTATCGATAACCGCGCCATCCTTGATGACAGCCCTGGATTTATGGCCGTTTGTTATGACGGACCTTCCTTTAATTGTCACGTTTCCTTCAAAAAAGACATCCCCTGAAACGGTTAGAGATTCACATTCGATCAGGGAAGGTACGCCATTTTGAAATCTTTCGTTAAAGGCGTCTATCTTCCCGTAATATTTTGGATCTAAATCTATCTTAATGGCGCCGAGTTTTCGATCAGGATGCGGGGCCAGCGTATTATTTTCTGAAAAGACAAAGCAATCTGATTGAGCAGCCAATAGCTCATTACATTTCTTAACGGGAAAAAAACGGGTTCGGGGAACTTTAACCGCGGTGGCACCTTCAAAAAAAGAGATGGCCGCGCCCATTGCGGTTTCGACCTGATAAACCTTGGGGCTGTTGTTATCTCTCGGGTCAAGGGTTTTCGGGTTCAGGATCATTGGCAGGTGAATGATCTGGTTTTTTTCTATAAGCGCATGTAAAAAAGGCAGGTTGACCCAGATGTTGTTGGTGTTGAAAAATCGATAGCGACCGCTGTCTTGAAAAGCTTCCAGTTCATCATGCGGGCATTGGGCCAATTCGCGCAGAACCAGTCTGCCGTTTTGGAGTCTTGCCAGATGCCCGCCTTTGAGATCGGCCGGTGTTCTGTCTGAAACTTCCATCATAAAAGGGAAGCGATTTTCAGAAAAATATCCCAAAAGCGATTCATCCATTTCAGCGCCCAGATTGTCCACGTTGGAAATAAATGCATATGTTACTCCCTGGTCAAGAAGCTTTTGAAGCATCCCGGATGTAAACATCGCCGTGTAAACATCGCCGTGACCGGGCGGATTCCATTCCAGACCGGGGTTTTGGCTCCATGTTGCCGGAGACAACCCGTCCTGAAGTATCTTGGGAAACTTATGCTGGAGAAAGAGTAGTGGAAAGCGGGACGGATTGATTTCTGAAAGGGCTGCCAGGGTATCCTGATGGGTGCTGAAGCTGTTCATTAAGGCCAGCGTTACATCACTTTTTTCCGTTTGTTTAAGGATAATCTCGAGGAATGTTTTGCCGTCTTTCACCTTGATGAGCGATTTGGGCCCGGTAAGCCCCATGCTGGTGCCCAGGCCGCCGTTTAAAATTATCCTGACAGCGTTTTGTAAAGCTTTTTTGCCGGAGGAGGCATAATCTTTCAGGTTCTCTGAATCTTCAATCTCTTTTGAATCAACAGGATCGATCTCTTTGTCTGATAAAAAGCCTGTTTCTCCGGAGGTCACCTTTTTATAGTAATGGGCAAAGGTGTCGATAACAACAGGCGAAAGCCCTTCTCTTTCCATTTTTGACATAAATAAGGACAGTTGTTCCACGATAATCCCCTGATCATTTACGAATATTAAAAGGTTCTATGCAATTTTCCATAGAGATAGTCCGGTTTTTTCGTCGTAGGTCCTCTCCAGAGGTTTTCCTTTTAATTCCTGAAGGCTGATTTCACCGGCAAAGATGATGGTTTCTGAAAACAGATGTCCACCCATTGTATTTCCTTTCTCATCACCCAAGATAATATGGGCATGTACAAACGGGTTTCCATCCATTAGTGAAATATTGCCCGTGCAGGTTACGATTTCGAGACTTGCCTCTTCAGTCGCTGTGACGTAAACTTGCTGTTTCTGATCATAGGCGCCGATGGTATATGATGAAACAGCACCGATCAGTGAAAATGTTGCCATTTGAATCGAGGACGTCTTGCAGAAATTCTCTATCGCAGAAATCAGGTCTTCGCCATAGGGCAGGCGCCCGACGATATAACGTCCGGGTTGGAATTCAGAACCGGTCAGTTTTTTCATTGTTAACATCCTTAATGGCACAGGATTTATGAATATTTACTTTCAGACAAGATAAATTTTTATAACATTATTGCTTTTTTAATCAAGATGTAAGTTATTTCTTGAGAATATCATGAAATAATTGACATTGTTTTACGGCTTGGCTATGAGAGGCACACACGATGTATTAAAAAAACGAGAAAGGAAGATATAATATGGATATAAAGGAAAAAATGGCTGGCATTGATCCAGTAAGGCTGCGCCTGGACAGCAAATTTGTTTTTAAATGTCATAAAGATGTTCAGTGTTTCACCAAATGCTGCAGGGATATTAATATCATACTTACCCCGTATGATATTATCCGGCTCAAGAATCGTCTGCAGCTTTCCTCAGAGGAATTTCTGGCCATGTATACACAGCCCGAGCTTCTGGAAAAGACTGACCTGCCGGTTGTTGTATTGAAAAAAATGGATGATGATTTGAAGTCGTGCCCCTTTGTCAAGGATGAGGGGTGTATCATTTATGAAGACCGGCCCACGACGTGCCGCTATTACCCCCTGGGGGTTGCCTCACTGAGCCACAAGGAGGGGGTTGCCGGCGACGAATTTTATTTTTTTGTTCATGAACCCCACTGTCTGGGTTTTGAAGAGGAGAAAGAGTGGAGCGTCCGTGAATGGCGAAAAAACCAGGGGGTGGATATCCATGATGATATCAATGCCGACTGGACCGATCTGGTGGTGAGGAAGCGATCCTTTCCGCCCAATATCAAACTCACGGAAGAGAGCAAGCAATTGTTTTTTCTGGTCAGTTACAACATCGATAAACTCAGGGAATTTGTTTTTAAAAGTACATTTCTTGACCGATATGACATTGATGAAGCGACGGTGGAGAAGATCAAAGAAGATGAGATTGCCCTTTTGAAATTCGGTCTGAAGTGGCTGAAGGATACGCTCTTCAGAGAAAGGGAAGTTAAATTAAAAGAGGATTAAGCGGCACAAAGAAGATGTAATGTTGCAGAAAAATGTAAAAGAAACTTGATGCTGGATTCATTTACAGGAAGCACACCTTTTATTATGATTTTTAATACCCCGTCCGCTTGCGGCGGGGTAAAAG
>JBHPCZ010000094.1:0-13707 GCA_042573625.1 Thermodesulfobacteriota bacterium | reverse complement strand
GCCATAGGTCTCTGACCTGGCCCAGAGGACCAGGTTTTTCAGGGCAAAATAAAATTTCACTAACTTCAGAATTGCCGAACATAAATATATTAAGCTGCAACCCGAAGCAGCATTGTGAGGCTTTCGTTTAAAGGTCTCGGAATAATCTTGAACCACAGTATGCTACGCCGCTATTTTCTTGACATAAAAGCCTGTTCTCTTCTATGCTGATGATATACAGAGATCGTTAAAATCAATAATCTTAAATCCTTAAAATAAAAACAGATGAGCGATAGTAAAGTTTCAATCATAATACCGGCCTATAATGAAGCCCGGACCATAGGGGATATCGTTTCAAAAATCAGAGCCATTTATCCTGAATTCGAGATCAATGTTATCGATGACGGCTCGACGGATGATACGGCTGCCGTGGCAAAGCTTAAGGGTGCAAAGGTCTACAGGCATCCATACAATATCGGTAACGGCGCTGCAACAAAGAGCGGTATCAGAGTCGCCTCAGGCGAAATCCTGGTCTTTATGGACGGAGACTATCAGCACGATCCTGAAGATATTGCTGAATTGTTGGAATATATACCTGATTTTGACATGGTTGTCGGTGAAAGATCAAAAGGTGGTCAGGCTTCTTTAGGACGGGCATTTGGCAACACAATATACAACTGGCTGGCTTCATATGTTGCAAATTTTCATGTCAAGGATCTTACTTCAGGATTTCGTGCCGTGAAATCGGATATCGCATTTCAATTAATAAATCTGCTTCCCAATACCTATTCATCCCCTTCTACCCTGACATTAGGCGTTTTGAGAAGCGGTTGGAGTTTGAAGTATGTTCCCATCAGTTTTAGAAAACGAAAAATGGGCAAAAGCAATATAAAATTATTCAAAGACGGCGTGCGATTTTTTATGATCATAACCAGAATATGCACGCTCTATTCACCCATGAGAGTGTTTCTTCCGGTCAGCTTTTCGATGTTCGTCTTGGGGTTAGTGAACTACATTTATACGTACATGATTCAGGGACGATTTACCAACATGAGCGCGCTTCTGTTTACGACATCTATCATCATATTCATGATGGGACTTGTTTCAGAACAAATAACTCAAATGAGATTTGAACGGCGCCAAAGGGATCGATTTGTTTAATGTGAAGAGTGAAAAAGAATAAGACTCAATGCCAAAACCCCATAGATCAGGTCCCGAAAACATCGCCATGCTCGGTTCGCTCCCCCCCATTCGGGCGCTGAGCAGTTATTGTTTGGAACTTGCCCTGGCGGCTGCCGACCTGGGTAAAGTTGAATTTATCTCCTTTAAAAAAATCTATCCGGCCTTTGTTTATCCAGGCCGGGATCTAAAGGATGATCACACCTTTCCCAGGATAAATCATTCAAACTTAAGGATTAGGCGCCGCTTAACCTGGTACAATCCCGCGACCTGGATTGTCGAGGGCATGTTGACGAATGCCGAATTGCTGCATGCCCAGTGGTGGAGCCTGCCCCTGTGCTTGATTTATGCTGTTGTCTGCGCCGGATTTAAACTCAGAAAAAAGCCTGTTGTTTTCACCGTTCATAACGTTTTGCCTCATGAAAAATCATCACTTTATTATATAATCTCAAGAATACTTTTCAAACTGGGTGACCACTTTATCGTCCATTCCGACTTGAACAGGGAGCAGATGATCAGGTGTTATCACGTCCCGCCTGAAAGGGTGACGCAGATTCCTCATGGCCCTTTGGATTTTCACACTCAAGGCCGGTTTAACCGGGATGCGGTCAGAAAGAGGATGGGATTTCATCCGGAAAACCGCGTTATTCTTCTGTTCGGTGCGATTCGCCCATACAAAGGGATGGATACGGCTTTAAAGGCTTTTGCCAGAGTATTGCATGAAATACCGGAAGCCCGTTTACTGATCGCCGGAAAAATTTGGGAGAGTTGGGACCCTTATGAGAGATTGATCGGGGAACTGGGTATTGGGGACTATATTACAACCGATCTCAGATATATACCTTCCGGAGAGGTCTTTAAATTTTTCGGGGCGTCGGATCTGGTGGTTTTGCCGTATCACCATTTTAATGCCCAGAGTGGCGTGGGGGCCACAGCACTCTCTTTTCGTAAACCGATGATCGTTACCAATGTGGGGGGGCTCCCCGAATTGGTGGCAGATGACCGATTTGTGGTGCCCAAAAAGGATCCTGAAGCCTTGGCCCGGACAATCGTTGATTGTTTTCAGAATCCTGATACACTTGATCAAATGGCTGCTGAAACAGGAGTCTTGGCTTCGAGAATTGCATGGCCGGTCATTGCAAAGAAAGCCTGGTCGGTCTACGGCAAAGTATTGGGATTTGAAACAACACACGCTGAGTAATAGATAACTATGATTTATCTGAAAGAACTGCTGCCCAAGATAATCCGGTATCGCCTGGCACAATACGGTCTGGCCGGACCGGGTACGCCGATAAATTTGACTTATTCAGTTACCAATATTTGCCAGTCACGATGCAAAACCTGCAATATCTGGGCGCTTTATACAAAACATCCGAAGAAACGGGAAGAGGAACTCACCCTGAATGAAATCGAGAAAATATTTCGTTCCATGGGTCATGTTTACATATTCAATGTCAGTGGGGGAGAACCGTTTTTACGGGATGATATCACCCGGATCGTGATGCTTGCCGCCAGGCACCTGACGCCTGGAATTATCCATATTCCAACTAACGCCATCGCGGTGGATCGGGTGGAACGCGAGATAAGGAGAATATTGACCTGGCTTCACGACAATGCTTCATCCGTGCGATTGACTGTCAAACCCAGCCTGGATCATATCGGCGAGAAGCATGACGAAATCCGGGGAGTACCCGGAAACTACAAGAAGGTAATGGCTCTTTTCCATCGGTTGAAGGCGCTTCAATCAGATTATCCCAACCTGCATGTCGAACTTGGCACAATAATATCTATGTGGAATGTAAACGACATAGAGGAGATTGCCCATTTTGTGACGGGACTGGGGGTGGACAGCTATCGAAATGAGATCGCTGAGCAGCGATCCGAAATGTTTAATACGGAAAATGCAATCACTCCAACTGCAGAGCAATATGAAAAAGCCATCAGTTGTTTTGTTCAGCAGGTCAGGACGCATATGAAAAATCAAGCCTTTTTTCAGCGGATGACCAATGCCTTTCGCCTGGCCTACTATGATTTGGCTATTAGAATTTTAAAGGAACAGAGGCAAATAATTCCCTGTTACGCGGGTATTTCCAATGCCCATATGAACCCCTATGGAGATATTTGGGCCTGTTGCACATTGGGGTACGAAAAGCCCATAGGAAATCTTCGAGAATATAATTACGATTTTAAGGCGCTTTGGAACAGTCGGCATTCAAAAGAGATACGCGCCTATATCCGCAAGGGTAATTGCCATTGCCCCCTGGCCAACCAGACGTATTCGAATATTCTGCTGCATGGGCCATCTCTTATGAAGGTCGTACGCAATATTTTATTTAACAGATAACTTCCCGGTCAGGAGGACGAGCCTGTTAAAGCTGGGAAAATATCACGCGGCAGGTACGCTGGGTTTGGGCGGAATAAGGGGCCTGGATTTATTATTACTGGAAGCGAATTAAGGATTTTTAGGACCCAAATAATAAATTGAAAGCGTCAGTAGAATTTTTTGATGAATAATTTGCCTCCCGAAAATATATTTGTTTCCTGCCCATTTTGCGGAAGGGACAATCCAAAAACAATCTTCAATAAAACCGGGAGAAGGATTGTTAGATGTCAAGAATGTAAGTTTATGTATCAAAACCCTCGCAGTCAAAATCTAGTCGGCAGAGGACTCAAAGAGGGTTACTATAAGAAAGAGTATCTGAATGTCGCGACACCTCACAAAAAACTTTTTGAAGAAAAATTCAATGCGTTTCTCTCAAATTGCAGACCCGGCACAGTTCTCGACGTCGGGTGCGCCACCGGTCAATTTCTGGAAGTAGCGAGAGAGAAAGGGTGGCAGGCGGTTGGAATCGATGTTTCTGAATGGGTATGTAACTATCTTATGAATAAGGGCTTTACCGGTATTCACAATTGTACACTTGAAGAAGCGAATTTTCCCAATGAAATGTTCGATGCCGTCCATATGAATCATGTGCTTGAACATATCCCGCTCCCCGGAAAGTTTATTACAGAAGCCTTCAGAATATTAAAACCGGGGGGACTTATCATGATAGAAGTCCCGAACGAAATTTATTTTCCTTATAACTATGAATTAATTAACTTGCTGATGCCGGCCCATATGCCTCAGCGCCAAACTGCAGTAAGCCATTTGAGTCTATTTACCAAAAATACCTTGTTTAAAGTTTTACAATCAAATGGATTTACATCCGTTACGGTAAGAACTGAAGGCTTTGCAAACAGATACCGAATTTCGACACCTATATTTAATAACAAAACATTTATCATTAAATTGGCGCTTTTATTGTGTCGGTTCCACATCGATACTTTTTTAGGGTTTGGACGCTACCTGGTAGCCGTGGCGCATAAAATCCCGTGATTCAGCGCATGGATGAGCTCAAGTGAATTATTTAATTACCGGTGCGACAGGATTTATCGGCCCCTATCTGGTCCGCAGATTGACCGCATTGGGTCATCACTGTCGGTGTCTCGTTCGATCCGGCAGCGACACTGCCGCCCTCAACGCGTTCGATGTAGATCTTGTTGCCGGCGACATTACCGATGTGAAAACTATCGGCAATATAGCCCAAGGAATGGACGTCATTATTCACATGGCAACCCTGGGGCATATGAACAATTATATCGCCAGTGAATCCCGGTTTGATGCGGTCAATGTCAAGGGCACGGTCAATGTCATGGATGTTGCATTAGCGGCAGATGTAAAAAAAGTCGTGCACTGCAGTACGGTTGCCGCTATGGGTATTTGCCCGGACATTCCGGCCACGGAAGAGAGCCACTGCAATCCCCATCATGCCTACGGGCGCAGCAAACTCAAGGCAGAGAAAGAAGTGCTGAGTATGGTTTCTGAACATGGCCTGCCCGCGGTTATTATCCGGTTTTCCATGGTATACGGCCCGGGAGACTGGCGAGATATATTAAAGCTTTCCCGCATGGTAAAAAAAGGCCTGTTTCCAAAAATTGGAAACCGGCCCAAATTAACACCGCTTATCCATGTTGAAGATGCGGTCAAAGGAATTCTGCTTGCGGCCGATAAGGGCAAACTCGGCGAGATCTATCTAATCACAAACCGGCAATCAGAACCGTTTGACCGAATTATAAAGATCATTCAAGAAGCTTTATCGGTGAATAGGGCTCCCTTGTATGTTCCGGAATGGGCGGCGTTGTTCATGGCCTCGATCACTGAAAAGACTTTTTCCCTATTGAAAAAGGCACCGCCGGTATCCAGAAAAAACATTGAATCTACGCTGGCAGACCGGGTATTTTCCATTGAAAAAGCAAAAAAAGAGCTGGGTTTTAATCCGAAAATTGACCCTGGAATCGGATTAAAAGAGACAGTGGAGTGGTATAAGGGAAAAGGCTGGATATAAATGAAAGTGCGAATGAAAAAGGAAGTGGAAGTCTTTGGTGTGACGTATGACAGGTATGTCCTGTTGCAGCTTCATAAGGCTCTTGTGAAGCAATTGAGCCTGAAAACCGTAGTAGAAATGCCGAGCCACGGCGCCAAGGCCGCCGGGTCTTTATATTCCATCGGATTCGGACTTGCCGGCGCTCATGTCACGCTTGTTAATCCTGAAATGGAGATGATGTACGGCTGGAAGGAACTGGGGATTCAGGATAAGGTTGAAACGTTCTCAAATATTGATGTTTACGATTCGGGCTTCCAAAACAATCAGTTTGATCTGGCTTGGAACTTTGTCACCTGGACTGAACTGGTCGAGCCGCCCCGTTATTTTGAAGAGATGAAACGGATTTCAAACGAATTCGTTTTATTGGTGACCTGCAACAATTTTCAGCCGGGCTATCCCTGGCATCGCCTGATTCACAAGATGTTTGGATTTCCATGGACGCATGGGCAAGTGAAATACAATCACATCTGGACAGTCAAGAGGATGTTCAGAGAGGCGGGTTTGGAAGTTATTGAATACGGTGCCATCGATACGCCGGGATGGCCTGATCCCAGCGGTCCTCGAGACATCCGTCTTCATAAAAACTTCTCATCTTCCACTCTAAAACCGGTCTGGGAAGTTCCCATTATTCAATATGCCAAAACCGGTCAATTCCCGGGCTGGATGCGGGCCCTGGGAAAGTGGGACATGACCTTCAGGAAGGGGATATTCAAGCTTCCTATGAGCCATCTTTTTTATGTACTGGGCAGAAAGAAGGATATTAACATCGTGTGCACGCCGATTAAATAGACTAAAAGGGAAATAGCTTGGCTTATGTGTATATACTGTTTTAGTTATTTTGACTAAATTGGTTTCATTAATTCATATGGAAAATTTTAACCGTAATTTGCGGATTTTTTTGATAACTTTTCTGTGATACCTCTGAATTATCAACACCCATCGTTTAGGCTGTCCCAAAAATTGAACAAAACGCATCGGCATTAATTTCAAATCTATCCATTTCTTTATTTGGAGAAGCTCAGAATCAGTAAAATCAGTTAAATTAACACAAAAAGCCCTTGCATCACCTAACGCTGTGAAAAACTGGTCTTTTGAGCCATATTTTTTAAAGATACGCTCTTGAACAAAAGGATCTTTGTATAATTCACATCCAGGATAAGGCGTGGCAAAAAATATAGGAGAATGTTTTATTCGATTTTTTATAATGAAGTCGACGGATGCCTTGACAGTTTCCTTTGTTTCTCCTGGCATTCCAATAATAAAAGTACAAACCGGTTTTATCTTAAATTGTTCCGCAATAGCAATTGCTTTTTCGGCCTGTTCCGGAGTTGCTTTTTTATTCATTGTTTTAAGTATTTGAGGGCTTCCACTTTCAATTCCGAAATTTAATCCTTTACATCCTGAGAGCGTGAAAGCTTTAGCAAGGTCCTGATTAAAGTTTGTAACACGTGCATGACTATACCAAGGCGCAGCAAATCCTTCTTCTACAATCGTATTCGCAAACTTCAAAGAAAGTTTAGGTATCGCATTTATGCACTCATCTACAAATAAGTATGAGTCAACATCATACTTCTCTCTGAGATAGCGGATTTCTTTCATAACTGCATCGATTGTCCGGAACCGCAGTGTTTTTCCCATCATGCGCCAGCAAAACGTGCATTTATGAGGGCATCCACGACTCCATAAAAGCGTAGCACATCTTTGGTTGTTACAGTCGAGACGCATGACATTTTTAATAACATTGTTTTTGAAATAAATTTCTGATGGAAACATATCATACGCAGGCATTGGAAAGAGATCTAAATTGGTTTCTATAGGTCTTGGATCTGTTGTCACAATTTTGTTGTTTTTGAGATAGCTTATACCTAAAATATCAGAAAAGTCATTATTATCATTTGATATTGCCGAACACACCTCTTTGAACGTATGCTCACCTTCGCCATGTACACAAAAATCTACCGGCATATTTTCAAATACAACAGAAGGTTCAACCGTAACACCGCCGCCTAAAACAATTTTCGATTTTGGGAAAGCCTCTCTCAATCCCGACACAATTCCCTTAATATGCCCATATGTGGTTATCAGACCTCCAATTCCTATAATATCAATATTTTTTATTTTTTTTGCATTATTAATAACTTCTTCATTTGAAACACGTAATGCATTTTGGTCGAATACATGAACATTATATCCATCTTTACGCATTATTGCTGCAATAATACCTAATCCTACAGGAAAGTTGTAAGGTGGTACACGTTTTCGAATAGTTGGATTTATCAACAGAACATTCAATTTAAATCTCCATCAAGGCCACCGCTCAAGCAACTGTAACATTTCTATTAAGGTATCTTCTCCAGGTTTTTGTTTAATATCCAATATCCCAGATGTCCCGCTATACACATGCCTCATAGTAGCTCAAGCTATTTAAGAGGAAGGTTCTCTGTGAAAAAAACGAAATAATATATTATCCAAAAAACTATATATCGTTGAACAAAACATTGGACTAAGCTATTTGCACCGTGGGGAAAAAGTTCTCGATCCACTACGGTTTTTAAAAATATCGCTGACCATATGTTTCGATAACGAACCTTTCAATCGCTTTTGCAATCCGCATTTTAGCATCATTTCCTGAATAAGCAATAAATTCTTCAACTTCTTGTTGGACGGCCTGGATAGGGAACAATAAAGATTTTGGCCCGACCTGGCGCCATCTATTCAAGGCTTTGCACATTTCATTTAGGCTCTCACATCGGGTTATACCGGTTCTTACAGGCTGTTCAAAAGGGGAGGGATGCCAATCGAGCGTTAGAACCGGCCGTCCTAAAACCAACGCTTCAAGTATGACAGTAGAGTTAACCGAAAGAACAATGCCTGCATCTTCAAGCGATCTCGAAAGCGGTTTATGCTGTGTAACTTCCACACCCGGCCGCCGGAGCAAGCTGTATTCTCTCGGGTTATTATGAGGATGAAGCTTCAGTTCCACCGGACCAAATGCGGAAGCATTCTCGACAACCTTCTTGGCAAATGCGACTTCCTCGCTTACAGACATCTCTCCGTATCGAGCAAAACACTGGTTAATCACCAGAATTTTATTACCCAAAGGTTTTGCGATAACTTGATTGCTATAGATGGGTGATCCCACGACCGTTGATCGGTTACATTGCACCATGGATAGATATCGCTTACCCGTGAGAAGATATAGATCAGCCCCTCCACTGCCGAACCATGTTAATGAACCCGGCTTATCATATCGCGGTTTTCGTTTCATTGCATCCTGGAGTACGATGGTTCGACAGCCAAGGCGCTTAAGGACAATGATTGCGGTTCTCTCTAATGCCCCTGTATCAACAAAAAAAAGGACATAGCTGAATCGACGCGATATTAAGAACATTTGAAAAATGAAGGGAAGGAGAGAGCACAGCTTTAAAAGGAAAGGGCGATCATACCATGGCGAATGGGCAATGCTGTTGAGAGACATGACCGGCCCAAGGTTATCAAGCTTCAACCCGAACTGATAATAACCATCTAAAGATACGATTGTAGGTATATGTATGTAATTTTCAGCCTTAAATAAAGGAATAATTTCTCTAGCGATACGCTGTTGTTGAAACGTGCCTACAACCATTGCAAGAGAGTGAAGCGCTTTTGAAGAAATCAATTTCATAAAAAAATAGAGTAAATCATATTATTGAAGGATTTTTTAATGCTCTCATCAATAGTATGAATTTATGTTACTTTTCTTAACCTTTCAATAAGTGGAACTTCACTTGAATAAACTTTTTTTTCTCCATCTCCCAGCGCTTTTTCAATCACCCGAATATCACGTACCAATCGCATTAGGCCAGGCGGCTCAACCGATGCAGCCTGATCACTCCCCCACATAGCCCGATCGAGCGTGATGTGGCGTTCCACAAAGCTGGCACCCAGTACTACAGCAGCATAAGTCGTCTGCAAACCTACCTCATGTCCGGAATAGCCTATGGGATTATTCAACTTGGCAATCAAAGTTTTAATCATGTTCAAATTAAGCTCTTCAGGCTTGCAAGGATAGCTGCTTGTGCAATGTGCTATCAACAGGTGTTCCTGATTCAAAAGTGATATGGCATGATTAATTTCCTCCATTGTAGACATTCCGCTCGATAGAATAATCGGACGCCCCTTGCTATTGACATGCAGAAGCAAATTATCATCTGTCAGGGACGCAGAGGCCATTTTGTAACAGACCGGATCAAATTGTTCAATAAAGTCTACCGACGGTTTATCCCAGCAGGAAGCAAACCAGGCAATCTTTTTTTCAAGGCAGTAACGATCTATTTCTGCATATTCTTTCTCAGCAAATTCCGTACGATGCCTATATTCCATATATGTCATAATTCCCCAAGGGGTTTCGCGCTTCACATCACGCATATCATCAGGGACGCAAAGTTCCGGTGTCCGTTTCTGGAATTTAACTGCATCGCAACCTGCCAGGACGGCAACATCTATCAATTTTTTGGCAATATTCAGATCGCCATTATGATTGATTCCGATTTCCGCAATAATATAAACAGGGTGCCCTTGACCTACGATCTGTTTTCCGATTTCAACAGTTTTTGGCATATTTTCTACCCTCCAATTTTTTCTCTATCAGTTCGGTCAATTCACGGATTGCGCCTTGACCACCGCAAGATGATAAAATAATTTTAGCAACTTTAAGAACCTCTGGACAAGCGTCATATACAGCCACACCACATCCTACTTCTTGCAGGCATGACAGATCATTTAGATCATTGCCAACATATACCACATGGTCCGCATCCAGGCCTTGTTCTTTCAGCCAATGCTTCAGTGTGCTCAGTTTGTCATCAACGCCTTGTATATAATTAATGCCTAATTTATTACATCGGGCACGAACTACCGGATTCTTTTCTGATGAAAGCACAAATATCGGAATTTTTAAATCCTTTAGCCGCGATAATCCCATCCCGTCACTTCGGTCGCAAACTACCGCTTCACGACCATCTTCGATAACGAGAACCTTATTGTCAGTAAAAACCCCGTCAAAGTCTAATACCAGGGCTGAAATATTATCCGGGAGGGCCTCAATCCAATCTTTTTGTTGAAATTCACGCATCAGAATTTCAGCAATACGAAAATCTATTGGATCGTCAATTTCCAGACAACGTTCCGGAGGCATGTTGTACATGGCAGTCTTTCCAAAGAAGCGATGTTTTTTTTTCTTGAATTCTTTTGCGCGCATGACATAAACAGCACCGGTTTCCAAAAACTGTTCTTCACGCTCCTGTCGTAACAATCGAATTTCTTTATTATGATTAATACCTATTCCGTTTCCGGCTTCATCCTTTTTCCACAAAAAGTAGTGAAATGGCGTAACAGCAAGAGCGGTGTCCGCTTTTTCTTTAACAAGAATCTGAATTGTCCCGTCAATATCCTCCGGTTTTGTCAATGGAGAAGTACATTGCAAAAAAACTAACAAATCCGGGTTGTAGTTTTCAGTTTGTTCAAGGTAATCAAGAGAATGCAACAATGCAGATTCTGAAGATGCAGTGTCCCCGCTTATTTCGGCCGGACGGATAATAACTTCTGCACCATATTGCTTTGAGACACTTGCAATCTCCGGGTCATCGGTAGAAACAACGATACGATTCACCTTACGTGCATGATGTGCGTGTTCAATTGTATGCGCAATCAAAGGCTTTCCTGCTAACATGCGCACATTTTTTCTTGGGATACCCTTTGATCCCCCACGGGCGGGAATAACGACCAACACTTTGTTAGTACCTGTACTTGATGATAGTTTAATCGGCATCTATGCTCCGGATGGTATTGTCTTATCTTTAAATTTAAACTGTTTCTGCTATCAACATGATATCGCTATATGCTTTAAAAAAATTTTTCTACAATTCGTTTTGCAGCATTACCATCTTCAAGATAGCAAAACTGATTAAAAAAAGATTTTTCTTTTTCTCTATATTCTTCTTTAACTGTATCAATATTTAAAATTGCATAAAGCAATTCTTCAGTATTGTACAATAAAGGACCAGGAGCCATTTTCGGAAAGTCCAAATAAAATCCCCTAATACTATTTTCGTAATCATCGATATCATATGTATAAAACAACATCGGTCTCTTTAAATTTGCATAATCAAACATAATGCTTGAATAGTCTGTGATTAAAACGTCAGAAATTAGACATAGCTCTTGAATATCATACTTTGATTTAGAAAAATCGAATATGAATCCATCGAATCTGTCTGTTTCTACTTTATTGTAAGTTAAGTGATGGAATCTTAAAATAATTACATATTCATTTGAAAGTTTATCATACAATAAATTGTAATTTAGATTTGGATCAAATCCCTTATTCTGATCTTTCCCGGCAATTCTCTTTCTTTCATAATCCCTCCAAGTGGGGGCATACAAGGCTACCTTCTTGTCCAGAGGTATTTGAAGCTTTCTTTTTATACTGCTAATCATATCCAATTTGTTATTTGTGTAAAAAATGTCATTCCTTGGATATCCTGTTTCCAGAAACGCACCTGAATACCTATATGCTCTTTTAAATATTTCCATGGTATATTTATTTGGAGAAATTAGATAATCCCATTTGCTAGTCTTTTCGAAAGTGCCCTTTTTATCATTAAAGTATGGGATATCAATGCCCATTTTTTTAAGAGGAGTCCCATGCTGAGTATTTATATAGATAGTGCCATTTCTTCTTTTTATTTTTTTGCCAAACTCTCCATTCTGTATCCAAAACTTGGCCCTTGCTAAATAGTAATAGTATATAGGGCTAAACCGATTAACTTTAATCGCTGGACCTATTATTTGGGTATTTATATCTTGAAAAGACCAGACACATTGATAACTATTGTCGTATTTTAGCAATTCCTCATAAATATATTTTGGATTACATGAATAAGAAAGCCCTCTTTGACTTTCAAAAACTATTAACTTCTTATTTATTGGGAAAAGAGTGCATAAATGGAAAAATAAAATTTTAATTATTTCATAAAAATCATATATAATTCTTTTAATTTTTTTCTTCAGTTTCCGGGTAAGAATCAAAACGTCTCGCTTTCAGGCAGTATGCGTAAAAAATTGTATGCACACATGAACATATCATGGTCTAATTTTAATATCTTAAAACAGACCTAAATTCTATTGACTGGATGCAATTCTAGACCAATTGTTAAGAACGTCTTCAAGATCTTCTGAGAAGTCAACTTCTGTACAATAGAATTCGCCCTTATTGACAGGTTTTAATATTAATTTCCTTTTTAAGGTCAGATTTTCCAATGCTGCCTCAAAATATGCATTATCAGGCACTAATAATAACTCATTTTTAAAGACATTAAGATCTGGCTGGACCACCTTGTTTATTCCCAGGGCTTCACCGGTTCCATCTTTAATTTTCTTTGAGATCTTTTCAATATTCCCGTCACTATGACAAGTGTACTTTATTTCTTCTTTACCGCAGTTCTTTGTATCAACTAAGCAGCATGATCCCTCAGATGCAACAAGCAGATCAATTACCTCTTTATCAAAAACAACATCGCCATTCATCCATAGTACATCATCCTGATTAATTTTATCTAACGCCATTAGTAAGCTTTTGGCGGTATTAGTATGAATATATTTGTTATTATAAATATATATTAGCTGCGGATGTTTTTCCATAATCAACTCTTTTTTATATCCGACAACCACAAATATGTTGTGAACTCCGACAATTTCCTTTAATGCCTCAACCTGGTAATCCAGAATAACTTTTTCATTTTCAATTGCAGTCAATGGTTTTGGTATCAAGGTGCCAAGACGAGTCCCCACACCGGCAGCAAGGATAACAGCTTTCATTTCAATCTCCTCTTTCTTTCATTAACAAAAAATTATAGATGCCATACAAAGAGAATAACTAATTCAATGAGAATGTTCTGATTTGTTAGTATCCAGGCCTTTAAAAATATCTTCTATTTTTATGTTTATCAATCCCTCAACTGTACTAAGAAATTGACTGTCTCCAGTATACTTTATATTGAAATGTTCATCTTTTATCAAATATTCCAGTATTTCTTTAACTATTCTATGAGTATCATATCCAAATAAAGCTTCATTAATTCTTTTC
>JBHPCZ010000093.1:0-13979 GCA_042573625.1 Thermodesulfobacteriota bacterium | reverse complement strand
GGGATTAATTGTTCAAAAATATGGCGGAACTTCAGTGGCAAATGTTGAACGGATTCGAAACGTGGCCAAGCGTGCCGCCAAAACGTATGACGGTGGTAACGATGTCGTGATCATAATTTCCGCCATGGCCGGGGTTACGGACAGCCTCATCGAAATGGCGAATCAGATCAGCGATTCACCGGACAAACGCGAACTTGACGTTCTGCTTGCCACCGGAGAGCAGACCACCGCATCTCTTCTGGCCATGACCCTGCACACCATGGGTTATTCCGCCCAATCACTATTAGGGCATCAGGCGCGGGTTGTTACGGATACCACATTCGGAAATGCACGAATTGTCGATATCGGTGCCCAGCGAATAAACGAGCTTATCGAGAACCGCAGTATTGTTGTTATCGCGGGATTCCAAGGGTGCGACATTAATGGTAACATTACAACGCTAGGACGCGGCGGATCCGACACCTCTGCCGTAGCCATCGCTTCAGCGTTGAAGGCGGATGTGTGCGAAATTTACACGGATGTGGACGGCATCTATACCGCGGATCCCAATATTTGTGAGAAGGCGAGGAAAATTTCCGTTGTTTCATATGATGAAATGCTCAATATGGCCAGCCTGGGCGCCAAAGTTCTCCAGATTCGATCGGTCGGGTTTGCAAAAAAATATAACGTCCCAGTTCATGTAAGATCATCATTTTCTGAGGAGGAGGGAACCATGGTCGTTAATGAAAATGCCGGCATGGAACGCTTGGTCGTGTCCGCGGTGACCCATGACAAGGATCAATCCCGGATAACGCTGAAAAAGGTGCCGGATCAGCCGGGAGTTGCGGCAAAGATTTTTTCACCGATTTCTGAAGCGGGTATTGTTGTTGATATGATCATTCAAAATACCCGTGCAGAAGGGCAGACGGATCTCACGTTTACGGTCCCAAGGGCGAGTTTCGCGGACGCGATGAAAATTGAAAAGGCGGTCGCCGAAGACATCGGGGCAGAGGCTGTTCTGGGCGATGAAAACATTTCAAAGGTATCGGTTGTCGGTGTTGGCATGCGAAATCATTCAGGGGTGGCATCAAAAATGTTTAACACTCTGGCCAGAGAAAATATCAATATTATGATGATCAGCACATCGGAAATCAGAATTTCCTGCGTCATTGAGGAAAAGTATACGGAACTCGCGGTTCGTGTGCTTCACTCCGCATTTGATCTGGATAAAGAAGAATAGATGTGTCGTGAAGCGATTTGATACTGATCAGCTGATATTTATCATCACATTGGCGGTGGCCGCCCTTGGTGTTACGATCTGGAAAATCATCCACGCTTTTTGAGCGGTGTGAATAACTATATATTTCGATTTTTTTAACCGGTTTAGACCGACTGCCAAGATCGCCCATTTTTCCTTCCTTTTCACGTCTTGCCCTCGAACATAGTTTGAGGTTTTCAAACCAATTATAGCCAGTTAAAAATGCTGACGCGGAAAACCCAAGGTTAGACTGCTGAAGAAAAGACAAACCGTCAAGGAGGTATTGCAACATGAAGGACAAGAAACCCGAAGAAGCGCTTCAGGCTGAAGTGCTGGAAAAACTGTTGCCGCTTGTTCTTGAAATCATACCCGGACAGGCAGGTGAAGGTTTGATTGACATCTGCCAACCCGGAAATTATGAGGGCAAATCGCTCCAGAAACTGTGTGACAATGCATTGAGCAGAAAGAATTGGAGTATAGAGGAACAACAGATACTGGAGGACATTTTAAGACAATTGGATGGTGGCAGGTTGCTGTGTCGAGGGCAAGGAATTGACGGCACGGCGCTGGAGTACGCGGTTCAGGAAGAAACAGAAGCCGGAGAAAAATACCTTTACATACCGATCCGGGCCATCAAACCCCAAGAAGGGGGGCTTTGTTAGTTGTGTCCTAATCCTTCCGCCTGGCGGAGGACCCGGAGAGGTTCTATCGATCCGGGGTGTCCCGGTCAGATCGGCATCACTCAACCGGTGTGTTGAATATTGAATATCCAATATTCAATGTCGAATATCGAAGGAAAGCGGCCGGTCTGCCATTGGGTTGGATTTTCGTGGAGTTTGGTGCTGCCATATCCAAAAAAGGTAGAAAGAGAATACTTCACCATTGGACATTCCGTGTTCGAAATTGGATATAAGGATTCAAGCTTGAGTCCTCGAACCCTCTTCTCTAACTAAGTTGGAGAAAAACCAATAATTTTGTGTCATATGAATTTATTGCAGCACATCAGAAGCGACCGAACGGAAAAGAAGAAAAAAGTACCTTTTAAGCAAACGCTTTTCAATAGCGTTGGTGATCTTGTCAAAGTCTATGCCCTCGAGGATGGTTTTTTGGAAGAAATTGATCAATTTTCGGGTGATGTGCCTATAGAAGGTCGAGAGATATGCCGGATAAAGGCAAAACCGCGGATAGCACGCTCCTTGTTTCCATTGTTAACCGATGACGAATACCGTGTGACATCGGAAATTATAAAAAGAGTCGGCAACCCGTATCTCTATTTTGCGAATTCACCGGAAGAAATACTGTTCTGCGAACCTCTTTTTTCCCATAATTCCGGTATCGAGGTAGAGAGCCTGATGCGCTGTCATTTCAAAATTCTATTCTTGTTCGAACTTGCCAAAGAGAAGGTAAGAAATTTGGCGCAACAGGTAAGTCAAATTCGTGAGAAAGAAGATAAAATTTCTTTAAATAAACAAAAGCACATCGACTCATTGATGGAGGAGATTAAAAAATTAGAAGATTTCATTGCAGACGTTGGCCCGGATATTTCATGAAAATTTTTCAGAAAACTTATTTTATAATATAAAATTGATAAGTTATAGTCGAATAATAACGTCAATTTCCCTGTTACACTTTGTACCCCGGACTATAGACTTCTTAAGCTGAAATATTTTCACCCTGCGGGCGCTGCCTGATGCGCCCATTTGCAGCGTTATCAGAGGCTTGCAGTAGAATACTACGGCAGCGCCTCTGAATGCCTTGCAAATGAACACATCAGACGCGTGAAAAATCCGGTTGAGAAGACCCAGGCTGAAACTTGAGAGGTGAAGAATGGACAATGGTATGTCAAAACGCAGTCAGATGCGCATTGAAGATAAAATACGCGAGTTCAGAGAACAGCAGGTTGGTGAAGCTGTAGAAAATATTATCGAATTTGACAAGACACCGGCTGACCTTAAGAAAGAGATGGACAGGTTTATCATCGGACAGGAAAAGGGAAAGAAAATCATCGCCACCGCCATTGCTTTCCACTATCGGCGACTTGGGGCGGCGCTCAAACAGGGACTGGTTGATAACGAAGGTGATGTCGATACCGCCCTGCGAAATACTCGAACACCCAAGGCGAACATTCTGGTGATAGGGCCTACCGGCTGCGGTAAAACATACACCAGTGAAACAGCTTCTTCGCTGGTGGGTGTCCCATTCATCGCAGAAGATTTGACCCGATTTAGCGAAGTGGGTTACGTGGGACAGAATACCAATGATATTCTGGTGGACCTTCTCCTCGTCGCCGGAGGAAACCCGCATGTCGCCCAAATGGGAATCGTATACCTGGATGAGATTGACAAGATTGCATCTGAAGCTATTGTTTTAAAGGACGTCTCCGGAAAGGGCGTTCAGAAAGGGCTATTGAAGCTGATTGAGGGGGTGGAAAATTCCATTGACATTGGAAGAGAAAGAGTTCTTATGTCTACCAAGCATGTTCTCTTTATCGCAGGCGGCGCTTTTGAACAGCTTGACAGTATCGTTGAAAAACGGATGGACGCTCATGGACTTAAAGGAGACTGGCAGGGCCACCTCATGCCCGATGATCTGGTGGCGTTCGGTATGGAAAGACAGCTGATCGGAAGATTCCCCGTGAAAGTAGTCTATGATCAACTGACGAATCAGGACCTTAAAAATATCATGATAAAAAGCGAGGAAAGTCCGCTACTGGCCTACGCTAATGATCTCAAGGCATGGGGCATAGACTTAACATTTACTGATGAGGCGCTAACAGAGGTCGCGCGGCGTGCTGAGCAAGAGAGAATAGGGGCCCGTGGCCTGACCAGCATTCTTCATCGGGTTCTGATAGAAGACATGTACAATCTTCCCGGGACTTACACCGGAGAACTCATCGTGGATGAGAGCTACGCGAAGGAGAGATTGGGATGAGTTCCGGGGGCCTCTCAAAAATAGAGATGATAGAAGCAGTTTCAAAACCTCTTGTTCGCTGGTTTAAAAAATTTTGATAAGTTCTAAGCTTGCTTCCCGAAATTTACAAAACTCGGGCTGACGCCCTCAAACAGTTGCAAATTTTAACGCTCCGCGTTGCTAAGAACTTTTGAGCAAAATTGTCAAAAGGCTTCACTCTGAGGTTTTGAAACCAGTTCTAAAACTGCATGCTGATTCGCTTCCAGGGATAATCGAATAAATGTGAGCAGGGATCTAAAAAAAGATGATCGAACAAAGGCTTGACAGGCAACTCCGTATCGAGGGGTGGGACCAGAAAAGATTACGCCGGGCAAAAGTCGGTGTCGTGGGGGATGATGACCTGCTGGCTTCGCTTTATGTAATGTCGGCATCAGCGCTGGGAATAAACGATCTGGTCGTCATTGCCCCCGTATTGGACCCGGTGCTCAACACAACAGCAGCGAAGGTAAATGCGCGGATCAACATGACTCACATTGAAGGATTTTATACACATCCCGTAATGGATGATATCTTCATTGGGTGCAACCTTATCGTTGATTTAAGCCAATACGGACTGGCAAATAAATTATTGTTGGAAAAAGGATCCAGAGACAACATACCCATCATCAGGGGGTTCTGTTACGAACAGGGTTTCAAGGTATTCACTTACATGAAAGGACGGGAGTGGCAGGAACTCGAGTTGACCATTTCACCGAAAAATTTGCCGGACAATCATTTTGATGATGGTGTATTAGGTATTGTCGCGGCAGGGATCGTATTGGAGGAGACAAAGAATATTTTAATGGATCACAACGTATCAGAAGAAGTGATCTCGTACAGAAGAGAAAAGTTAAATATTGCAGAAAGCGAGCCGAAAATACTTGTTGTCGGCTGCGGGGCACTGGGGGTTTTCGCAGGCCTGGGCCTTGCCTACTCGAAATTTAATCGAGTGACATTCATGGATCCTGATGTGACGGATACGACAAATCTGAACAGGCAGGTTCTTCTCTATGATGCCGTTGGTGAAAGCAAGGCAGAGACTTTATGTAGACGATTGAATCATTTTTTCAAGATTGAAACCGATGCGCGTGTTGAATATTTTGAGGAAAGTACCGACATCTCGGCATATGATGCTGTCTTTGACTGCGTTGATAACTTTGAGACAAGGATAATAATGAGCGAAAAATGCAAGGCGCAAAAAAAGACACTGATTAGCGGCGGGACAAGCGTATCGTCAGGGCAGGTTGTTGTCTACAACCCCGTGAAAGATGATGTTACGCCGGCAGAATTATTAGGGATGTACGATATTGTTGATGAGCGAGGTGTGGATGTTGACCGGCGAGAGAAAGCTTCCTGCACCTATCAGCCGGATCCGTCCGTTATCATGACAAATCAAATCATTGGCGGGGCAATGGTTGATGCTTACAGAATGTTATTAAGCGGACAAGAGCCTGGAAACATTTTCTATGACTCAACAGGCGATGAGAGGATATAGACGACCGTCTGATCTGTTCCGACCTATACCTGATTTGACAGAATCGTAAGATGGATCAATACATCACTTGACAGTTCGATTCTTAGAATTTGATATCGCAACCCATTGGACCGTCATCAAAATGGAAGATATATTGCAGTAATCAAAACATTCAGTGAAATTATTAAAACCCAATATATGGGATTAAAGCGAAAAAGGCAGAGTCTAAAAGTCCCCACACCTTAAATTAACGCACCTGATTCTTCACCTCGATATTTTTTGCTCGCGCTTCCAGCTTTTCCGCTTCTTTTTCCTTTCCGGTTTTCATATAACACTTTGCCATATTCCTCAAAAAAATAGCGACTTGGGGATGATCAGGTCCAAAGGCTTTCTCCAATATCGCCAGTGATCGTTTGTAAAGCGGTTCAGCTTCAGCATACTTGCCTATAGCTTGGTAGATTCCCACCATATTAAAGGAGGACAAATTTGCCGAGTGCGATGAAAACAAAGATCGTGATACCGCCCCTTAAGCTACCACAATGTTCTTTTACCTGAACTGCCTGAGATATGCGGACATCTGCTTTTCTGAGCATGTAATCATTCGCCCTGATGAGTAGCTATCAGCCTGTTTTTACTATCTATATATATCGCAGGCAATGTCATATCTTTTTATCAAACCCTGTTGTCCATTGTAAAAAGTGGTACAATCATTGAGGCAGGTCAATATGTGGCCCTACTATGCAGCATGAAAGGTACCACAATGTGTCTCAATTTGTTGATATCACTATACAAATTCCTTGACAAACTTTTCAAGAATATTTAATTAAAGTTATGTTTTTAGCGGTTTGGATCCCAGTCAAAGGATGAAGAGTTTGGTTTAAAAATAGCCTGCAAATATGGTGTTGACGGCCGAACGGCGGAATTCGCCATGGACGAAACCCTCCGTCTCTGGCGAAGGGTACGAGAAAAAAAGAGGTTCTTCCTGCGGGGAAGCCCCGTAAGGGGCAAGTCAGAGGAAGAGCCTAATTTTTTGTCTCCTCTAAGGGGCATTTGACGCCTTCTGTCCGGGGCAGGAGGGTCGCAAACAGAATCCATCAAAGCTAAAGGGTTGCCGGTCGACCGAAACCGTTTTATACCTTTGGTTTTCCTTAGGTAATAGGAATGAAACAAAACCTGAACCATAAACGGCTTTGCTCAATGCAAGAAGAGGGGGTTATATGAAATTGATTTTTGGATCTGGTAAGATGTTGCTGTTGCTGGCGGTTCTTCTGAGTTTTTTTGTGTTGATTCCCAATCCGGGTGCCATGGCCCAGGACGACGTGGCCCGGCATCCTAATTGCCCATATTGCGGCATGGACCGCGCCAAGTTTGCACACTCGCGCTTTTATATCGAGTATGATGATGCGACTGCTGTGGGGTTTTGTTCCCTGCATTGTGCGGCCATGGATATGGCCGTGAAGATCGACAAAACGCCCAAAGCCCTCATGGTCGGCGACTATAACTCCAAGAAGCTGATTGATGCCGAGAAGGCATACTGGGTTATCGGCGGTGACAAGATGGGCGTAATGACCGTTCGAGCCAAATGGGCGTTTAAGAGCAAAGCGGACGCCGATGCTTTTATCAAAACCCACGGCGGAAAGCCCGCCACCTTTGATGATGCTGTTCGGGCGACGTTTGAGGATATGCACGATGATGTGCAAATGATTCGAAAAAAGCGCAAGATGATGCGGATGAAAAAGAAAAAAACAGGGAGTTAACGGCTCAACCGGCAGAATCAGCGGCCTGTCTTTGCCGTTAACGGCTCTCTGGCACGGTATGCCATCTGTTTTTTGTTGTTTTCAACCGAAATTTTATGATTCATGCCTTGTGTTTCCATTCAGATCATGGCGAATCCAAAAAAAATAAAGCTGCACGGATGGGTGCTGGTCCTCCTGGTTACGATGGTCTTGACGTCGGCCGGGGCAGCCGAACCGGTGAAACCCTCGGCCGGTGATAAATGTCCGGTTTGCGGCATGTTTGTGGCCAAATATCCGGACTGGGTGGCGGAAATCGTCTTTAAGGACCGTAGCACTGTTTTTTTCGACGGAGCCAAAGACCTGTTCAAATATTATTTCAATCTCAACAGATATAATCCCCGCAAAAACAAAAAGGACATTGCGACGGTTTATGTCACCGAATACTATTATATGACCCTTATTGATGCCCGTGAAGCCCATTATGTGATCGGCAGTAATGTTTACGGTCCCATGGGGCGGGAGTTGATTCCATTTAAAAGCGAACCGGAGGCCGCAGAATTCCTGAAAGACCATCGCGGCCAAAAGGTAGTGGGGTTTAAAGACGTAACCCCGGTGCTCATTGAATCTCTGGATTAAACTCACGTTGCCCCGGACTATTATTGGGGTGTAAAAAAAACTGATATTTCTGAAAATTGGCGCCAGAAGTTCTAACAGCGATGATCGAACTCTCGGAAGTTGTAAAAACGTTTAATCAGAAAAAGGGGAATCAATTTACCGCCCTGAAAGGGATCAGCCTGTCCATATCCCTGAAACAGATCACCGCATTCAAAGGCCCCAGCGGATCGGGGAAAACCACTCTGGTAAATATTATCGGCTGCATGTCAAGGCCGACCTCGGGCCGGGTTCACTTGAATGGCAGCGGCATCACCAGCCTGCCCGAAAGATTTTTAGGGGAAGTGCGCCGCCGATTCGGGTTTGTTTTTCAGGACTACAACCTGATTCACGGGATCTCTGCTCTTGAAAATGTCATGCTGCCGGCCTACCCCGGTTCAGGAAAGACCCGCCAGGTTAAGGAAAGGGCCATGCATCTTCTGGACAAGCTGAAAATCGGATCCAAGGCCCGGCAAAAGGTCGAATATCTTTCGGGCGGCGAACAGCAACGGGTGGCTATCGCCAGAGCCCTGATCAATGATCCGGATGTTATCATTGCCGACGAACCCACGGCCCATCTCGATACTGACATGGCAACTGAGTTTTTAGGTATCGTCTCCGGACTCAACATGGAAGGCAAAACGATCCTTATGGCCAGCCATGATCCCTTACTGTACGGATCGGAAATCGTCCATCGGGTCGTCGAACTCCGGGACGGCCGGATTGTAAAGGAGACTTGACCGAGTGTTTTTGAGCCCTGCCATTATTGCTTTAATCGTGTGCGCGCTATTGGTCAGCGGGATGGTTGTTTTTGCTTCACTGTTCGGCACCCAGATCATCATCGGCTGGGACATCCGGAGCACAAGCCAAAAGCAGCTGGAGTTAGAGCGAAAAACTTATCTGATCTCGACCGTTCTGAACTATGTGATGGGCTGCCAACTTTTTTCTCTGTTTTTATTTATTGCCACCGTAGATCGCATCCATGATTTGTTTACCGGCGCCATGTGCGCGGCCGGAACGCTATATGTCAACCCTTTTGGTTATGCGACCCTGGTGCTGAAAACACTGAGCTTCATTTTGGGCGGCATCTGGCTTATCGTCAACCATGTCGACCACCAAGGATATGATTACCCGATGATCAAATTTAAGTACAAGTTTCTCATCGGCATAACATTTTTGATTCTATTTGAGACCGTATTACAGCTCAGATACCTGGCGGCACTGGACCCGGAAGTCATTACGTCCTGCTGCGGGGCATTGTTCAGTGAAAATGCCGAAAACATCGCCGCCGATATTGCCCATCTGCCTGTTTTTGGAACACAGATCGCCTTTTACGCGGGGATGCTTTTCGTGCTCGGCGCCGGCACCCGTTTTTATCTGACCGGAAAACACGCCGTGGTTTTCTCGGGACTCAGTTCAGGACTGTTCCTGGTGTGTATCGCTGCCGTCATATCTTTTATTTCGGTGTATTTTTACGAACTGCCCACCCATCACTGCCCTTTTTGCCTGTTGCAGGCGGAATATCACTATGTCGGGTATATCCTGTATCTCTCTTTGTTTGGTGCGGGCATAATGGGTGCCGGAGCGGGTGTGGTGCAACCGTTCAAGAATCTTGAATCGCTTAAAAACATCATACCGGCTGTTCAGAAACGGCTGTGTCTGGGCTGTGTGCTTGCGTATACAGCGTTTGCCCTTGTTGCGACGTATCCGTTGATATTTTCCGATTTCAAACTGGAAGGTTATTAAACCGCAGGTTTCTGCGTGTGTTACGAGTTGATACAAAACAACGTTTTAGTAAAAACTGGATATAGAAGAAAGGAGACGGAGAATGAAGATGATTTCTGGACGCTATTGGATAGGGGCGATGCTTGCTGTGCTGCTGATGGGTATTGCACAGGACGTGAATGCCATGCCTGCGTTTTCACGAAAGTACAAGACCAGCTGCATGACGTGCCACGAAGCCCCGCCCAGGCTCAATGCCGTGGGGGACGCCTATCGGCTGAACGGGTATCGATTCAAAGATGATGAACGCTACCGAAAAGAAGAGCCCGTAGAGCTGGGTGAAGAGGCCTATAAACGGCTCTGGCCGGAAGCCCTTTACCCAAACGAAATGCCGATGAACATCCCTCTCTCACTGGTAACCAGATGGATTGTCGAAATCGACGCCAATACCCAGGTAAATCCTGAGACCGAGGAGGCCGAGGCCGGCCTGACGTTCGTCCTGCCCCATGAGTTCGAAATTGCTCTGGGTGCGCCGATCGGGGAACATATCACCCTGTACGGCGACATGATATTTGTCCAGGAAGATTTTGGTACGGATGACATCTCTTCCTGGTTGAGCTTTAAGGCATGGATCGAGTTTCAGGACCTGATCGGACCGGAAAATGCGTTTAACATTCGTGTGGGGACGGTCGGGATGCATACCATCGGTCTGTATACGGCCCGGGACGAACAGCGTATGGGCATACAGCCTTACACCATGAACTCCTGGAAAATGCCGGGGTTGGAATTGGCCCCGGGAGGCGGTTTTTCTCAATCTCCAAGAATCAAGGATTTTGAGACCAATTCCTTTGTTATTCAACCCCAGGTCGGCATTGAGGTCAACGGATTCGGTAACCGCTGGCTCTATTATGCCGGTGTGGTTAACGGCAGCATTGAAAACCCGATAAATCAGGAGCCCAAAGATAATCTTTTTGCCCTCGGTTACGGCGAGAATACCGAACACAAGGACTTTTACGTTGGGCTGGCATACAAATTCGGCGGGCTCGGATTTGACGGCGCCGGTGATGAAGGCTTCAATCCGTTAAAGGACCGCCCCCAATCCTGGCGAGACGACGACAGCCTGACAGTTTCGGCGTTTGGATACATGGGTCACGGCCTGGCCTCTGATGCGATATGGGACGTTTCTCAACCTGCGTGGGGAGGTGCGCATACCAAAACAGATTACGACGATCCCTTCCTTCGGGTGGGTGCCGGGGCGTTAAAAAAATACAAGGACCTTACCCTGAATGTCGGTTATATGTATTCATATAATGACGATCCTTACGGGCCGTATGCCAATATAAAGGTGAGCACCGATTCCTGGTTTGTGGAAACATATTACTTTTGGAAACCCTGGCTGATCCCATACGCCCGATACGATTTCCTGGAATTCGAGGGGCTACCCGACTACCAACACAACGCCACCAATGCTTTGAAACTGGCGGGCGAACAGGACCGCCAGATCCTGTTCCTCGGCTGCAAAGCCCTGATCCGGGCCAATATTTCTCTGCAGGTTGAAGGCACGATCTATACCAGAGATTATGATTATGAATACTTTGGTCTGGACGAGACCATTTTTTTCCAGATGATCGCCGCCTTTTGATATGATTGGGCGGGTACGTATCAGATGTTGCAGAGGTCGGTATAAAACCTGTTTTCGAGGTTTGGATGGCGCGAAATCTTAAATTTTTAGGCGCCGTAATGTTCTGCTGGGCGGCCGTGTGGGGAATCGGCGATGCGCTGGGAGAGGGATCCCCTTGTGGAACGGTTTCCGGAACGATCCGTGTATGGAAGACCAAGGTCAGGTCCGAAGGTCCCAAGCACGGCAGGACGGTTGTGGTGTTTCTGGAAAAGGTAGGTCAGGAGGCATCCCCGCCAATCGAAAACACCGTGGTTATGGACCAAAAGGGTCTGGTGTTTATCCCGCACGTCCTGTCGATTCAAAAGGGAACGACCGTAACCTTTCTGAACAGCGACAACGACAGGCACAATGTCTATTTTCTTTATGACAAAAGCGGTGAAACGCTGGACATCGGCACATGGGGGCCGGGGCAGAGTGTCAGCCATCGATTTGAAGACAGCGGTGTTGTGATCACGCTCTGCAAATTGCACCTGGAGATGGCCGCCTACATCGTGGTGATCGAGAACCCTTATTTTTGCGAAGCCCTTATAGCGCCGGGAACGTATCAGGCGTCGTATAGTATCGAGAACGTTCCGCCGGGAAGATACATTTTGAGAGCATGGCATAAAAAGCTGAAGATGAAAGGTGCCCCGGAAGAGATAACCGTCGAAAGCGGAAAGCCGACAACTCGGGACCTGGTGATTACCAAGAAGAAATACGCCGAGTAGAATTGCCTTCAGGTTCGAAGGATAGAAAAAAGGTACTGGTGGTTTCGAAACCAAGACTGTTGATGCTCGCTTCCGGGATTGTGCTGGTTTGTGCCCTGATTCCGTTGCTGCTGGTACCGAACCCCTCGGGCCGGGGCCAACGTAGAGATGTTCATATCCGAGCCCAACAGTACGCCTACACCCCCCACCGCTTTGTGGTGGATCAGGGGGACGAGATCCATATCTATCTGGCGTCGATGGATGTCGTTCACGGTTTTTACCTCGAAGGTCATGACGTTGAGGCGGTGATCTATCCCGGCCGGCTGACGTTCAACCTGCGACATCCATCAACCGAGAAACGCTATCGCCCGGTAGCGGAAATCGTTTTCATTGCCGACCGGCCGGGCAAGTTTCGCTACCGCTGTTCGGTGACCTGCGGCACCCTGCACCCCTTTATGCTGGGAGAGATGATCGTACGTCCCAACTATGCCTTTCTGTCCGGTTTGGGGGCTACGGCAGGGCTTTTTCTGGCCGCCTTTCTTATCATGTTTCGGATCGAAAGCCGGCTCGGGCCCGGAAAAAGACCGGCACCCACCCCTGCATGGCGAGTTGACCTTTTAGAAAAATTTCCCGCGTTAAACTGGCTGGTTCGTCGCCGCTGGTTACAGTTTGCCGTTATGCTCCCGATGCTGGCCTTTTTCATGTTATTTCTGATAGCCGGTGTCTTGGGTTCGCCCATCGGCAATCGCAACATTATCATTACCTTTGTCTGGATTCTGTGGTGGTTTCTCCTGATCTCCTTTTTGCTTCCTTTTGGGGGAAGAATCTGGTGTCTGGTGTGTCCATTTCCATTTTTTGGTGAGTGGTATCAGCGGCGTCGTTTGCTGGGACCGCCGGGTGGCAGCCCCAGAGATCAAATCCTTCGGAACCTTAAGAAAAAATGGCCCCGGAAGTTGTCCAATATCTGGCTTCAGAACGTTTTGTTCCTGATTCTCTGTACCTTCAGCGCTATCCTGGTAACCCGTCCCGTAACCACGGCCGCAGCTTTGGGGGGGTTGGCGGCTCTTGCCACGGCCATGCATCTGGTGTATCCAAAACGGATCTTCTGTACTTATGTCTGCCCTGTCAGCGGTTTCCTGGGCTTATATTCCATGACCGCCATGATTGAAGTGCGCGCCAAGGATCTGGAGATCTGTAAGGACTGTCGTGCCAAGGGGGCTACGGTGGGAAATGAACAGGGATGGGGATGCCCCTGGTTCTTGATACCGGGCAGGTTGGATCGAAACAATTATTGCGGTCTCTGCATGGAGTGTATCAAGACCTGTCAATACGAAAACATGACCCTGAAGTCCAGACCGTTCTGTTCAGACATAGATATCAGCAGATATGATGAAGCCTGGAAAGCATTTATTATGATCACCCTCGCTATGGTCTATTCGGTTACCCTGCTCGGTCCATGGGGAACGATCAAGGGCTGGGCCAATATCAGTGAAGTGGGAGACTGGCAGGGGTTTTTGATCTATGCCGGAATGGTCTGGTCGGCTTGCTTGGTTGGATTGCCGGCCGTATGGGCGCTGACTGCCTGGCTGGGGAAGCAATTATCCGGTTCAGATCAAGTTTCTACCAAAGAGATTTTTTTGAGATACTCTTACTTGCTGGTTCCCCTCGGCCTGCTTGCCTGGATCGCCTTCAGCATACCGCTTATCATGGTGAACGGATCTTACATCATCTCTACCATGTCGGATCCCATGGGCTGGGGCTGGAATCTATTCGGCACCGCTAATTTTCCATGGACCCCGCTATTACCGGAATATATCGTTTATATTCAAATTCCGCTTCTTTT
>JBHPCZ010000092.1:0-14000 GCA_042573625.1 Thermodesulfobacteriota bacterium | reverse complement strand
CATTCACATGCGGCTTAGTCCTCTCAAACTTTTCCTTAGCCATCTTCCGTCCTCCTCCTCTAATGCTCAAGTTCCGAGTTTGAACCATGCGCTTTAAACTCGGAACGTTGAACCAAAAACAAAAATCCTTACCAGCGATAATGGGCAAATGCTTTGTTTGCTTCGGCCATCTTGTGCGTATCTTCCCTTTTTTTAATGGAAGCGCCTCTTTTGTTGGCGGCATCTAAAAGCTCTGCCGCCAATTTTTCGGCCATGCTTTTTTCAGAACGTTTTCGTGTAAAACTTAAAATCCATCGAATTCCCAAGGCCGTTTTCCGGGATGGACGTATTTCCGTTGGAACCTGATAGGTTGACCCCCCGACGCGCCTGGACTTTACTTCAATCAAAGGTCTAACATTGTCAATCGCCTGTTCAAATATCTTGACGGGAGGCTCATTTGTTTTTTTCTCGATGATATCAAAAGCTTCATAGAGTATTGACTCCGCCGTGCTTTTTTTGCCGTCTCGCATAATACAGCATATAAATTTTGATACCAGCTTATTGTTGTGCCTTGAATCGGGTATTACCGGCCGTTCTGAAATTACTCTTCTTCTTGGCATGTGTTACACCATCTTAATTATTGGTTTTTTAAAAAATGCTTAGGGTTAAATACTTAAATAGTTCTTGTCGGTATCCGGTGTGGCATATCAATTTGTTACTTGGGCTTTTTAGCGCCGTATTTCGATCTTCCCTGTTTTCGATCCTCCACACCGAGTGTGTCAAGTGTCCCTCTTACAATATGATACCGGACGCCGGGAAGATCTTTAACTCGACCACCGCGGACCAAAACAACGGAATGTTCCTGAAGATTATGCCCGATACCCGGAATATACGCTGTCACCTCCATACCGGTCGTTAGCCTTACTCTCGCAACTTTCCGCAGAGCGGAATTGGGCTTTTTGGGCGTTGAAGTGTAAACGCGTGTACAAACACCCCTTTTCTGGGGAGCTCCCCTTAGCGCAGGGGTGTTGGTTTTCTTTTTTATACGCTTTCTACCCTTTCTTATAAGCTGATTAATGGTCGGCATCTTATCCCCTTAATCCTTGTTTATTTATCATCAGATGTGCCAAGTTGGAAAAGTGATATTTGTTATACATCTCGGACCATATTGTCAAGCAATTTATTCGTATTCTTTTAACTCTGATCAATCTCCACCGTCCTGTATGAAAGAACACCGGTCCCGGCAGGTATGAGTCTGCCCATAATCACGTTTTCCTTTAACCCTTTTAGATAGTCCTCTTTTCCGGCAATGCTTGCGTCTGTGAGTACTTTGGTTGTTTCCTGGAAGGAGGCGGCAGAGATAAAGCTGTCCGTACTCAGCGAAGCTTTGGTTATTCCCAAAATTAGCGGTTCAGCGACAGCGGGTTTCTTACCTTTCTCGATCACAGCCTGGTTGGCTTCCTCAAATCTGATCTTATCTACCTGTTCCTCTGTAATAAAATCCGTATCGCCAACTTCAACAACCTTAACGCGCCGCATCATCTGGCGTACGATGACTTCAATATGCTTGTCATTGATCCGGACACCCTGCAGGCGGTAGACTTCCTGAACTTCATCGACAAGGTAGCGTGCCAATGCAATTTCACCTTTTATATTGAGGATATCCTGAGGAATTTCCGATCCGCTAATGAGTGGTTCGCCTGCTTTTACATAATCCCCCTCATAGACATTTATATGCTTGCCGCGCGGGATAAGATATTCCTTCTTTTCTCCAAAATCCACAGGCGTTACGGTGACTTTCTGTTTCCCCTTCTTTGTGGCTTTTGAAATCGAAACATATCCGTTTATTTGACTCAGGACTGCCGTCTCCTTGGGTTTTCGAACCTCAAACAGTTCAGCTACCCTCGGAAGGCCGCCGGTAATATCTTTGGTTTTGGTTGTGGCTCGTGGCCGTTTTGCGAGAACCTCACCGGCCTTGACATGATCTCCTTCATCAACCAGGAGGATCGCATCAACAGGGAGAAAATGGCGTGCATGTCCTGCCGTTTTGGGAAGGCTGGCTGTTTTTCCATCCTTGTCCTTTATAGAAATCCTCGGTCGCTCCTCTGGATTCCTGGGATCGATGATCGTTCGACTCGATTTGCCGGTGACAGGGTCAACTTTTTCTTGTAAGGTCTTTCCGAGAGCGATATCGCCGAATTTTACGATCCCGTCAACCTCGGTGATGATGGGTGTTGTAAAAGGATCCCACGTTGCCAGTAGATCACCGGAGCGACCCTTTTCGCGATCAGGGCCTTTGACTTTCTGACCGTCTTTTACCATTAAATGAGCGCCATAAATAACAGGGTGCTCTTCAAGTTTACGACCGGTTTCGCTGACAATTTTGAAACTACCGCCGCGCCGGTTCATCACCACAAATTCATTCCCGCCGGTTTTTACCACATTCAGATCAAGATACTCAATTGTCCCATCGGCACCGGCTCTGAAATCCGCCCGTTCAACCCTTCGGCTGGCTGTCCCGCCGATATGGAATGTACGCATGGTCAGCTGGGTCCCAGGTTCTCCGATCGATTGGGCGGCCAGAATGCCCACCGCCTGTCCTATTTCAACCGGTCCTCCATGGGAAAGATCACGGCCATAGCATCTCGCACAGACACCGTATTTGGTCTTGCATGTCAAAACAGACCGGATCTTTATGCTGGTGAGCCCCGCGTCTTCAACTTTCTGGACAGCCGCTTCGTCCAGATCTTCCCCGACCTTAACGACAAGTTCATCCGTAAAAGGATCATGGATGTCCTCCATGGAGACACGGCCTAAAATGCGGTCACTTAGCCGCTGAATAACCTCTCCGCCTTCAATCAGGGATTCAACGTCAACGCCAAGAACGGTACCACAGTCCTCTTCCAAAACGATACAATCCTGGGCAACATCTGCCAATCGACGGGTCAAATATCCCGAGTTTGCTGTTTTGAGCGCGGTATCCGCGAGTCCTTTTCTGGCGCCATGGGTTGAAATAAAGTATTGAAGCACGGAAAGCCCTTCTCTGAAATTCGCACTGATCGGCGTTTCAATAATTTCGCCGGATGGTTTTGCCATAAGGCCGCGCATGCCCGCCAGCTGGCGCATCTGGTCCTTGCTTCCCCTCGCGCCTGAATCGGCCATCATATAGATGGGGTTCATGCTTTCTGTGACAATGGGTTTCCCCTTTTTAGCGATAATCGGTTGCCCGTGGTTGTCCAGAATCGAATTGCCATTCTTGTCTAGAACGGGGTCGCCGCTCTCGTCCATGACCGGGTTGCCGTTCTGGTCCATAACCGGCTTGCCGTTCTTGTCCAGAACAGGAATGCCGCTCCGGAGAACAACTGGATTACCGTCCTTGTCCAGTATCGGGTTCCCATTCTTGTCCCGAACCGAAATAGGGCTCACCTTCATGGCATCCATCATTTCGTTGGCGACGTCGTCCGTTGCCTTTGCCCATATATCTACGACCTTATTATATTTTTCACCCTGAGTGATGAGGCCTTCTGTATATTGCCTGCCGATCTCTTGAACCTGCTCTTCTGCCTGTTTAAGGGTTTCCCATTTTGCATCCGGAATAATCATAGCGTCAATAGATATGGACAGCCCGCCTTTTGTCGAATACTTGTAACCGATATCTTTCAGCCTGTCGGCAAGGATGACCGTGGCTTTTGGCCCGAGGTTCCGGTAGGCATAATCCACAAGTTCACGAAGCGTTTTCTTATCCATAACAGCGTTTACCGCTGAGAAAGGAATCTCAGGTCGTTTACTTGTAATGCTAAAAATATGATACCCATCCTCGGCAAAAATGACGTTGCTGACGTCACCCGGTTCAATGGAAAATACAGCGTCGGTGTCGGATTCGTCCGTGTTGAATATCCTTTTAAATTCATCCTTTCGGAGAAGACCGATCGTTCCCTCATTCTCTTTGTCAGGGCTTTGGGAATATTTCTTCACCATATCGGTGAAATCAGCTCCCTTTTGTAGTTTGTTACGGACAGCCTCGGCCTCCTCTTGGGTAGAGACCATGATCCGGCGAATGACCATAATATTATCTTTGGGGATAATTTCCCACAGCAGGATACGGCCGACCGTTGTATTTACCCGTTTTCCATCTATGCGGACGATAATGTTCGCATGAAGGTCAACGGCCCCGGCGTCATATGCACTCCGAACCTCCTCTGGATTGGCAAAGATCTTTCCATCCCCTTTGGAACCTTCAACACCTCTGGTCATATAGTAAATGCCAAGAACGATATCCTGACTTGGAACGATGATTGGACTTCCATTTGCCGGGGAAAGAATATTGTTGCTTGACAGCATCAATACCCGAGCCTCTATCTGTGCTTCCACGGAGAGAGGGATGTGGACCGCCATCTGATCCCCGTCAAAATCGGCGTTAAATGCCGTACAAACGAGGGGGTGAAGCTGCAAGGCTTTGCCTTCAATGAGAATCGGTTCAAAGGCCTGAATTCCCAAACGATGAAGGGTAGGGGCACGGTTAAGAAAAACCGGATATTCCTTTACTACCCCATCCAGTGTATCCCAGACTTCCGGAGTTTCTCGTTCAACCATCTTTTTGGCGCTTTTTACCGTGGATACAAACCCTTTTTGCTCGAGGCGATAATAGACGAACGGCTTGAACATCTCCAGGGCCATTTTCTTTGGCAGACCGCACTGATGCAGCCTCAAATCCGGTCCAACGGTAATTACCGTGCGACCGGAATAGTCGACCCGCTTGCCGAGCAGATTCTGGCGGAAGCGCCCCTGCTTCCCTTTTAACGTGTCACTTAGAGATTTTAACGGTCGTTTGTTGGTTCCTGTAATGACTCTGCCGTGCCGTCCGTTATCAAAGAGAACATCGACAGACTCCTGGAGCATTCTTTTTTCATTTCGAATAATAATATCAGGCGCTTTAAGATCAATAAGGCGCCGCAGACGGTTGTTTCGATTAATGACCCTGCGATACAGATCATTGAGATCAGACGTGGCAAATCTACCCCCTTCAAGCGGGACGAGTGGCCGTAAATCCGGCGGCAGAATAGGGATAACATCCATGACCATCCAGGCGGGATCTACTCCGCTGCGCCTGAAGGCATCGATGATTTTGAGGCGTTTGGAAAGTTTCTGCCGTTTTGCGACGGATCCGGTGGCACGAATATCCGCTTTCAGTTCCTTGAACACGGCATCGAGGTCGATACGAGACAGCAATTCCTGAACAGCTTCGGCGCCGATTCCGGCTTCAAATTTTGTACCGTATATCTCACGCGCTTCACGATATTTTTCATCGGATAGGAGCTGAAGGGGGCTAAGACCGGTATCCTTGGGATCGATGACAATATGACTGTCAAAGTAGAGAACCTTTTCAATATTTTTCAGCGTTAGATCCAACAAATTACCGATTTTGCTCGGAAGGCTTTTTAAAAACCAAATATGCGCACACGGTGTGGCGAGTTGGATGTGTGCCATCCGTTCCCTGCGAACCTTAGATTGAATAACCTCTACACCGCACTTCTCGCAAATAACGCCTCTGTGCTTCATTCGTTTGTATTTGCCGCAGTTGCATTCATAGTCTTTCGTTGGACCGAAAATCTTGGCACAAAAAAGGCCGTCTCGCTCGGGTTTGAAGGTTCGATAGTTAATTGTCTCAGGCTTTTTGATTTCCCCATGCGACCATTTTAAAATCTGTTCCGGGGATGCCAATGCAATCCGAACACCGAGGTAATGTTTAGGGTCTGTTGGTTTGGCGAAGAAATCGTATAGTGTTTCCAAAATCCTCTCCTTGTTATTTGTCTTCCATAAGGGTAACATCCAGGCCCAGGCTTTTCAATTCCTTGGTCAGGACCTTGAAAGACTCAGGCAGGCCGGGTTCTAGTGTGGCTTGACCTTTAACAATCTTTTCATACATTCGTGTCCTTCCCGCCATATCATCCGACTTCACCGTTAAAAATTCCTGCAAGGCGTACGCTGCGCCATAAGCTTCCATAGCCCAAACCTCCATTTCACCGAGACGCTGACCGCCAAACTGAGCCTTTCCGCCGAGAGGTTGCTGGGTCACAAGAGAGTACGGGCCTATAGATCGAGCATGTATCTTGTCGTCAACAAGATGGTGAAGCTTCAGTACGTACATGGTACCAACGGTAATCTTTTCTTTGAAGGGCTCACCTGTCCGTCCATCATACAAAGTGGTCTGGGCGGATCTGGGTAACCCCGCTTCTTCCAGAAGAGATTTGATTTCATCCTCTTTGGCACCGTCAAAAACCGGTGTGGCCATGTGGACGCCATCTTTATAGTGATTAGAAAATTGACAGAGTTCTTTATCATTGAAACCATCGACCATGTTCTGTGTTGAAGGGTCAGAGAATATTCGCTTTGCCTTATCTCGAATGGCATCAAGTTTATTCTCTTCAAGCAGCTTGTTCAGCTGGTCTCCTAAACCTTTTGCCGCACAGCCCAGATGGATTTCAAGCACCTGTCCGACATTCATCCGTGAAGGTACACCCAAAGGATTAAGGACCATATCAACCACTGTTCCGTCCTCGAAATAAGGGAGGTCTTCCTGGGGAAGAATTCTCGATACAACGCCCTTATTGCCGTGGCGTCCCGCCATCTTATCGCCGACTGAAAGCTTTCGCTTCATGGCCACGTACACTTTGACCAGCTTGATAACTCCAGGCGGAAGATCATCACCTTTTTCGTATCGGGCCACTTGTTGTTCAAATCTCTTTCTACATCGATCAGATTCCTGCCGGTATCGGTCGAGGATGTCATGGACCCGTTCGGTCAGCTTCGAACTTGTCAATACAATCCCCTCGAGTTGCGCCACAGGTATCTTTTCAAGCATTTTAGTGTCTATCTTTTTACCTTTTGCAATCAGTACCTTCCTGCCCTTTTTCAGTGGCGTCTGGCATTTCTGACCCACAAGCAATTTTTCAAGCCGGGAGCGAACAACATCCTTTATAACGGCAAGTTCATCATCTCTGTCTCTATTAAGAGCGGAGATCTCTTCATTTTCGATCTGGAATGTTCTTTCATCCTTATCGATACCCCGCCTTGAGAAGACCTTCGCATCGACGACAATTCCCTGAACGCCGGGTGGTACGCGCAGAGAAGTATCTTTTACGTCTCCGGCCTTTTCACCAAATATGGCGCGCAGCAGCTTTTCTTCAGGGGAGAGTTGTGTCTCGCCTTTCGGTGTAATCTTTCCCACCAGAATATCGCCCTGACCGACTTCAGCACCGAGTCTTATAATGCCGCTTTCATCCAGATTCTTTAAGGCTTCATCGCCGACATTCGGGATATCACGTGTGATTTCTTCTTTCCCAAGCTTGGTATCTCTGGCAACGACTTCAAATTCTTCAATATGAACAGACGTATATATCCCATCCCGATGCAGTCTTTCTCCCACAAGAATCGAATCCTCAAAATTATACCCCCCCCACGGCATAAACGCGACGGTTACATTTTTGCCCAAGGCGAGTTCTCCCTGGTCTGTCGCAGGCCCATCTGCAATGATCTCTCCGGTTTTAATGCGTTGTCCCTTCTTAACGATGGGGCGCTGATTGAAGCATGTGTTCTGGTTGCTGCGTATAAATTTTGCGAGGTTGTAAATCGTCACCAGTTTCTCCAGGCCGTTTTCGTTACTGTCCTCGCTGCCATCGGGGTCATGCTGAATAACGATACGGGCAGCTTCCACATCCACTACGACGCCATCCCGCTCCGCCACTATAGTAACACCGGAATCTTTTGCCACAACACCTTCGATGCCTGTCCCCACCAGGGGTGCTTCATTGACGATTAAGGGAACAGCTTGACGCTGCATGTTAGATCCCATCAACGCCCGGTTCGCGTCATCATTTTCTAGAAACGGGATAAGGGACGCAGAGACACTCACCAGCTGATTGGGGGAAATGTCCATCAGTTCGATATTCTCACGTTTAACCATCTCGAGTTCACCGGCCACTCTTGAAGTGACCAGCGGATTGATATACGTGTTGTCATCACCGACAGGGGCATTTGCTTGAGCAATCGGGTGCTCCTTCTCTTCAAAAGCGCTGAGGAACTTTACCTCCTTAGTCACAGTGGCATCCTTGACGACACTATACGGCGTTTCAATAAAGCCGTATTCATTAACCCTTGCATAAGTGCTGAGAGAGACAATAAGGCCGATATTGGGTCCTTCCGGTGTTTCAATGGGACAGATTCGTCCGTAGTGGGAGGGATGCACATCTCGCACTTCAAAGCCTGCACGTTCACGGGTGAGTCCGCCGGGACCCAGCGCGCTGAGTCGACGCTTGTGCGTCGTTTCTGAGAGCGGATTTGTCTGGTCCATAAACTGGCTGAGTTGACTGGTTCCGAAGAACTCTTTGACAACAGCGGAAACCGGTTTGGGATTGGCCAGATCGTGAGGCATCAACGCATCGACCTCCTGTAGGCTCATTCGCTCTTTTATCGCACGCTCCATGCGAACCAGTCCTATTCGATACTGATTCTCAAGGAGTTCTCCAACTGCACGGACTCTCCGGTTTCCGAGATGGTCGATATCATCAACAACCCCCTGGGTGTCTTTAAGCGTGACAAGCGTTTTTGCCGTGAGAAGTATGTCCTCTTTCCTGAGTGTTGTTATATTAATGGCAGTATCAACACCCAGGCGAAGGTTGATTTTTAGGCGGCCTACACCGGAAAGGTCGTAATAGGAAGACTTGAAAAACATGTGATCAATGAAATCTTGGGCCACTTCCGGTGTCGCCGGGTTTCCCGGCCTGAGCCTTCTGTATATTTCTATGAGCGCTTCTTCTTTGGTTTCGACTTTATCGAGAAGCAACGTCTTTCGAATCGATTCACTTGTGGATACCTCATCAATAAACAGCAACTCAAACTGGTTTATGCCGGCATCTTTTAACACTTGAAAGACTTCATCATCAAAAGTGTCGTTGGCTTTTACAAGTGGATTTCCACTTTTTGGGTCGACAATGGTCTTTGCAAACGCCTTGTTGAAGATATCTTCCTCGTTTATCGGTGTCAGTTTTATTTTTGCAGATTTAAGACGTTTGACAGCAGTTTTGGTAAACACGCGCCCTTTCAAGACAATTGAATTGCCTGTTTCAGGGTCCTTGATGTCTTGACTGGCACGCTGACCGACTAATAAATCCTCGTTAAACTCCTTGAAAATTTGCTTGCGCTGAATAACATATTTTTCGGTTTTATAGAAATACGAAAGAATGTCTTCTGTAGTATAGCCGAAGGACTTGAAAAGGATCGTAACAGGAAACTTGCGACGTCTGTCAATCCGAATATGGACGATATCCTTTGGATCAATCTCCATATCAATCCAGGAACCGCGAACCGGAATAATTCGTGCTGAGTAAATCACCTTACCGCTTGAATGGGACTTTCCCTTGTCATGATTGAAAAACACCCCGGAGGATCGGTGAAGCTGGCTGACAACGACACGTTCGGTACCGTTTATTATAAAGGTGCCTTTTTCAGTCATCATCGGGATTGCACCAAAGTAGATTTCCTGCTCCTTGATATCGCGGATATTGGTGATTCCCGTTTCCTTGTCAATATCATACACCACAAGCCTTACGGTGATACGAAGGGGAATCTCATATGTCATCCCCCTGTGAATACATTCCTGCACACTGTGCTTAACCGCTCCAAACCTGTAAGATACAAATTCAAGTGAAGCACTACCGGTAAAGTCTTTTATAGGGAATACGGACTTGAACACGGCCTGGAGACCGATGTCTTTTCGTTTTTCAAGGGGAACATCCTTTTGCAAGAACCGACTGAATGATTCCCTCTGCACCCCGATGAGGTCTGGGATCTCAACACCCTTCCGTATCTTGCCGAAGTTTTTCCTGATACGCTTATTTGCCGAAGCTTTTTCTGACATGGTATCTCCATCAATAATTGGTTGCGAATTTCGGGTCATAACTCATAGAAAAAAGGCTGTAAAAGGCGATATCTAAATCCGAACCCGCACAGCTTACGCTTTTTTACTATGCGCTATGACCCATCACCAATCATCTGTCAGGTATTATTTTAGTTCAACCTGTGCGCCGGCCTCTTCCAGCTGGCTTTTGATCGTTTCTGCTTCCTCTTTTGGAATACCCTCCTTGATGGGCGCGGGAACAGAATCTACCAGGGTCTTCGCATCCTTCAACCCGATGCCGGTAATGGCCCTTACTTCCTTGATAACCTGAATTTTCTTGTCGCCAAAACTGATAAGAATAGCATCAAACTCCGTCTGCTCTTCCGCTTGTGCCTCGGCCGCTTGAGCGGGTGCTGCAGCCGCCACTGCGACGGGTGCAGCTGCAGAAACGCCGAATTTATCTTCCATCTCCTTTACAAGTTCGGACAAGTCAAGCACTGACATGTTCGAGATAAACTCAATCACATCCTCTTTGGTAATCTTCGCCATTTTATATATCCTCCAATTTCAAAAGTATATTTATATTCAGTTGATCGTATCAATCGGTGCTGCCGGGTTAATCGATGAGCAATTAACATGTCAACGACAGCCTCTGTTTTCAGGTTGCTGCTTTTTGTTCTTTTATCGCCTGCAGGACATTCAGCAAACTTTGCGGTATGCCGTTGATGGTCCTTAAAAGTGAAGTCGGAACACCGTTTAAGGTTGAAAGAAGCTGGCTTAAGATCACCTCACGGGACGGAAGGTTCGACAGCACCTTTATTGCGCTTAAATCAAGCACCCGGCCGTTCATAACGCCAACTTTTATTTCGAGCTTCTGATAATTTTTTGCAAAATCTGTTAACACTTTTGCAGGCGCAACCGGGTCATCGTAACTTAAAGCTACCGCACTCGGGCCTGTAAAAGCGTCTTTGATCAACGCTACATCGGTTTCTTCAGAAGCTCTAATCAACAGCGTATTTTTCACTACCTTGTATTCGATCTCAGCTTCTCTGAGCTTTCTTCGCAAATCATTCATCGCTGTAACGTCAAGTCCTTTGTAATCCGTAAGGATGACGATTTTAGACCTTGAAAAATTTTCATTCAGGTCTTTAACGATTTGCTTTTTTTGATCGAGTTTCATAACGAAATTACCCCTCCTTTCTTTAATCCGTGAAAGAACCGGAGGCACGAACTTCCTAAAAACCCATGCGTCTCGGTAGGTCGGCAGTGCCGATTAAACACGAATAAGTGTACCTACGGTCTTTGACAGGATTTGTTTATGATTATTTTGTTAGGTCCTTGACACTGGCCGCATCTATTTTGATCCCGGGCCCCATTGTCGTCGAAATGGCGATACCCTTAAGGTAGGTTCCCTTACTGGAAGCCGGCTTGAGGCGCATGATCGTCTCCAAAAAAGCAGTTGCATTCTGAATAATCTTCTCAACTCCAAATGAGACTTTTCCCATGGGAACGTGGATAATGCCTGCTTTTTCAACTTTGAAATCTATTTTGCCTGCTTTGAATTCATTAACCGCTCTTCCAACATCGAAAGTGACGGTCCCTGTTTTCGCATTGGGCATTAATCCTCTCGGACCGAGAATCTTTCCTATCTTCCCTACGGAACCCATCATATCGGGAGTGGCAATGGCTTTATCAAAGCCTGTCCATCCACCCTTAATTTTTTCAATCAAGTCGTCACTTCCGACATAATCGGCCCCGGCGTCAAGAGCCTCTTTCTGCTTTTCTCCCTTTGCAAAGACGAGAACCTTTACTTCCCTTCCTAAACCATTGGGTAAAACAACTGAACCTCGAACCATCTGATCTGCATGCCTTGGATCAACGCCAAGACGGATCGCAATATCAACAGTTTCATCAAATTTGGTATATGACGAATCTAACGCCAGTTTGACAGCCTCGTAGAAATCATGTCGTGTTTTTGAACCCATCTTTTTAATCGATTCCAAATATTTTTTACCCCGTTTTGGCATTTTTAACACTTTACTCCTTGGTAATATGTTATCGGATTATGGTTTAATAAACTTGCAACATTTTGTTTAGAAGTGGTTTCAAAACCCCCTCTAATGCCCGATGGCTGTGTTGCGAGTCGGTTCAAAATGCTCACATACTACCGTGTATGCTGCTCTTTTTCGCCTGCCCACGCCTTGCCCTCGAACATGATTTGAGGTTTTGAAACCACTTCTAGTTAATTTCGATTCCCATACTTCTGGCCGTGCCGGCAATGATTTTGCAAGCAGAATCGAGATCGACGGCATTTAAATCAACCATTTTAAGCTTGGCAATTTCTTCCAGCTGCTGTCGGGTGACCGTGCCGACCCTTTCACGTTTTGGATCACCGGCACCTTTGGCTATTTTTGCCGCTTTTTTCAAAAGTACAGAAGCGGGCGGCGTTTTGGTTATGAACGTAAAGGATCTATCTTGATAGACCGTAAGCACAACAGGTATAATCATCCCTTCTTCGTTGGCAGTCCTTGAATTAAACGCTTTACAGAAATCCATTATATTTACGCCGTGCTGCCCAAGTGCGGGACCGATCGGGGGAGACGGATTGGCCTGCCCCGCAGGGACCTGAAGTTTTATCTGTGCAATAACCTTTTTTGCCATTTTTTATTTTCACTCCCGAATTGGCTGCTAAGCGCGTCGCTTATCGGCTTATCAGCTATTTTCTAAAGTTTTGAAACTTGTACGAAATCCAATTCAACCGGTGTCGAACGCCCGAATATGCTCACCAGAACCTTTATTTTACCTTTTTCAGGATTTACTTCGTCAACTATCCCATTAAAGTTCGCAAACGGCCCATCTATGACGCGAATTTCATCTCCGGATTCAAAAAAGTATTTCGGTTGCGGTTTCAGTTTGCCGACTTCCATACGTTGCAGAATCTGTTCAGCCTCTTCATCTGTTAGCGGGGCCGGCTTTTGTCTTCCCCCTAAAAATCCGGTGACTTTGGCCGTATTATTAACGATATGCCAGGTTTCTTCATCAAGTTCCATATTGACCAAGATATATCCGGGATAGAATTTCCGAGAGGAAGTTTTTCTTTTCCCTTTTACAAGCTCAACAATCTCTTCGGTCGGAACAATGACTTCGCCGAATTTAGCAGGGTGAGAAGAGGAAGAAATGCGTTCTTCCAAGGCTATTTTGACCTTGCTTTCAAATCCGGAATAAACGTGGACGATATACCATTTACGCGCCACTCTTTCTCCTCCTCAATTCTATTGAAGAACCACACGGACCAGGCTAGCAAGCCCCATGTCCACCAATCCAAGAAAAGAAGATATTATCATAACCAGGATAATCACAACCACAGTAGAACCGATGGTTTGCTTGCGTGTGGGCCATGTCACCTTTTTCAACTCGACTTTTACTTCTCTCAAGAACTGTAATCCTCTGTCCAAGTAACTTTTTAGCTTTCCAGGCTCAGTTCGGGTCCTGGCTATAGCTTTACTTTGGGAGGAGGCTTTCTTTTTTTCGGTATCCGATGAAGGAACAGAAAGAGATGCTGACTTCGATGTTACAACACTCGATTTTTGTTGCGATGTTGTCGTGACATCGGTTCTTTGTTTCTTCTTTTTTTTGCCTGAAGCCTTTTTTCTTTGAAGCCGTCCCACTCTCACTCCTAAAATGGTGAAAGCTCAAAGTTAAAACAGCCAAGGAGATCCTTCAATACCTTCTGTTTCAAACACTGAGCTTTACCTTCAAAATTATTTGGCAGGCCAGGAGGGATTCGAACCCCCAACACCCGGATTTGGAGTCCGACGCTCTACCGTTGGAGCTACTGGCCTGCATAACCCCTTTTAAAAGTAATCAATCCGGTTTTTTTAAACTTCCCTGTTGAAAACTTTTTATTTCGTTTCTTTATGCGGGGTATGTTTTCTGCAAAACCTGCAATACTTACTGAACTCTAATTTATCCGGTGTTGTCCGTTTGTTTTTGGTCGTTGTATAGTTTCTTCTTTTGCATTCACCACATGCAAGGGTAACGATGATTCTCACCAGCAGACTCCTTCAGCTGTTATTAAACGATATCGCTTACCACTCCGGCGCCAACGGTTCGTCCGCCCTCACGG
>JBHPCZ010000091.1:0-14025 GCA_042573625.1 Thermodesulfobacteriota bacterium | reverse complement strand
GGGAAGCCATAGAAATGTTGGAGCAGGAGCACCATACAATTGAGATAAACAACACCGATAGAATCCTGCCCTCCCCGGAACTTATCGAAAGCGCTCAAGGCAAGGCAGGATTGGTCACCCTGCTCAACGACCGGATCGATTCACAGATAATGGATGAACTGCCATCTCTGAAGATGATTTCCAACATTGCAGTGGGCTATGACAATATCGATATTGACGCCGCAACCCGTCGAGGTATCATGGTGACCAATACGCCGGGAGTTCTGACAGAGACCACGGCAGACTTGGCCTTTGCTCTGTTGTTGAGCGCTGCCCGAAGGATACCTGAAGCCGATAAATACATCCGGGCGGGAAAGTTTAAATACTGGCAACTCATGCAGCCGCAAATGGGAATCGACATCTACGGAAAAACCATCGGCATCGTCGGCATGGGTGCAATTGGGCAGGCGGTTGCCAGAAGAGCCCACAGAGGCTTTGACATGCGGGTCATTTATTTTAGTTCGTCCAGAAAGGAAGTGCCCGAGAAGGAATACGGCGCAGAATTTACGGCGTTCGATGAACTCCTTTCCAAGAGTGATTTTATTAGCATTCATGTACCACTCACCGAAAAAACAACGCATATGTTTTCGAGTGAAGCGTTCAAAAGAATGAAAAACAATGCCATTCTTATCAATACCGCAAGAGGGCCGGTGGTTGACGAAAATGCCCTGGTTGCGGCGATCAAAGACGGGCAAATCAGAGGCGCGGCGCTGGATGTGTTCGAGGCGGAACCCAGTGTCCATCCAGCGCTGATGAAAATGGAAGAGAATGTGGTACTGACTCCCCATATTGGCAGCGCTTCCGCAGAGACAAGGCTGCGGATGGCAGTCATGGCAGCTGAAAACATGGTCGAGGGTCTAAAAGGCAACAGGCCTCCCAACCTGGTTAATACCGCGCTTTAAGCCTGGAAGCGGATAAAAAATAGCCCAACCACGTCAAATGATAATGGAAGAATGATGAATCTGGTTGAACAGTGCAGAGACAGAAAAATCCATACAAGGAAAATAGAGATTTCAACTTATGAATTCGATGAAGAAAATATTGTCGTAGAAGGCATATTGAAAGACGATCTTTTGATACCGATCTATGTGTCAGAAAAAGGAAGGCAGCCTCACTCACCCCACCACATGATCATACAAATACGCATTGAGTGTTCATCACTTACGATTCAGGAAGTAAATGTAAAGATGCCCACCATCCCTTACGATTGGTGCAAGGAAACATCCGGCAGTCTTGATCCCATAAAAGGGTTGAAAATTGAACCGGGATTTACATCCAAAGTGAAAAAAATTCTACGTGAAAGCAAAAGGTGTTTACATCTGACGACCCTTCTGCTGGCAATAGTGCCGACGGTGATGCAGGGGGTCTGGACGTATAATGCCAGAAAGCCAAGCGCTGATGATGTTCCGTCCGGCATGATTGAAAACTATCTTGTTGATACCTGTTGGGTCTGGCGAAAAGACGGCCCGCGGGTTAAAATGCTGAACAGCGCTAAAACTTAATCCCAATCATTGGAAAAATCAAGAAAGGGCTTGAGGGACATCCATCAATATATAAATAACTTTCTGAAATCTTTTTTAAAGTGTTGTTAAAACAGGATTTGATCCGTGCTGGGTCAATACCGCAATCGCCCGGCAACTCTATAAGAAGAAGAAAGGTCTTCATGGTTCCGGGTAAAAAGGAGCGGTAAGCTGTTTTCGAATCCGGAGAGGAAGACTCCGATATCTTCAAATACAGGCATTCCCGATTACGATGACAAAAGAAGAAAAAGAAAAACTCGAGAATCATATCAAAGAAAAGATCGAGGAATTGAAAAAAGATATTGTATCTTATACACAGCTGACCCGACCGATCGCTCCTGACAATGCCATTGGCCGGCTTACCCGGATGGAAGCCATCAGCAGCAAAAGTATAAATGAAGCCGCATTACGCAGAGCGAAACAAACCTTGTCTAAACTGGAACGAGCTTTAAAAATGGCAGATGCGCCGGATTTTGGATTGTGTAGAACGTGTGAAGAACCCATTCCATTTGGAAGATTAATGATTGTTCCGGAATCGGATCTGTGTGTTGAGTGCGCGGAGACAGGAGAAACATCAAAGTTGCATCTTAATTGATTGAAGAAAAGCAACAGACAGTATTTTAAAACCAGATGTTTTCATCATGCTGGATAACGACCTTAAAGCTTCCCCCGCCTTCGGACATATAAGACCGCAAAAAATGGTCCTCTCTGCCCCTCTTTCTCATTAATCTGCCTTGAATATTTTGTTGGCAGAACCGAGATTTCGAGTAAAGGCAATCCGGAGAGCCCCCCCCTTGCCGGGCTCTCCATCTTGTATTACGTCCCTTCGCGGTGCGAGGTCCAATAAAATAGCAGGTCTTCAGAAAAAAATGGGAGATCCCAAATGATACACGACCCTGTGGTTTAGACCGCTTCGATCGTAGAAGGCGGTTTCGGTGCGATGTTGTATGTTACGCTGACGATGCCGGGCACATCGCGGATAATCTCGGCTGCCAGTTTCTCCAGAACCTCAAAAGAAAGTGGTGTCGGCGCCGCGACCCGCGCGTCGACGCTTTCCCAGCAGCGCACTTCGATCTGCTGACCGAAATCGCGCAAGCCGGCGCGCATGCCGGTCACGCGGTCTTTGTGAAGGATCGCCATATACTGGAACGCACCGGTGTCCTTGAGCAGCCGCTCGACCACGATGGTTGCCTTGCGGACCGTCTCGATGCGCTCCGGGGTCACTTCGCCGATCACGCGTGCTGCAAGTGCCGGACCCGGAAACGGGATGCGGTCAAAGACATCCGCCGGAAGCCCCAGGGCCTCGCCCACTTTTCTGACGCCGTCCTTGCGAAGCTGAATCAGCGGCTCGATGATGTGATAGCCAAATGCCTCTTTCGGATCGATCCCGAGCTGCTCGAAGACATTGTGCTGTCGCTTGATCCCGGCGACAGTTTCGTCGATGTCGGTCAATATCGTTCCCTGGAGAAGGTGTTTTGCGCCGCTTTCCCTGACCAGGCGTCCGAATACGTCCCGATAAAACGCCTGGGTAATCGCCTCGCGCTTTTCTTCCGGGTCCGTGATGCCTTTGAGTTCGGCAAAAAAGGCGTCTTTTGCATCGACCACATCCACCGGAACGCCGAGCTTCTGGAAAAGACCGGCAACCTTTTCGGGCTCTCCCTCACGCATCAGACCGTTTTCGATGAACACGGTCTTGAGCCGGTTGCCCAGGGCGCGATGACCGAGCATGGTGACCGCGGACGAATCGACGCCGCCCGAAAGTGCGTTGATCGCCAGCCCGTCTCCGACAACTGTTTGTATCTCTTTGACTTTTTCATTGATGAAGTCTTCTGTGTTCAGCTCCTGCGCGGAAATCTCCTTGATCATTTGACGCCCCCTTTTTTGTTAGATGGCCTTTGCCCGGCAACGGTTTTGGATTTTAAGTTAAAAAAATGTATTGATTTTATTGTTAGCGAAACTTAAAACAATTGTCGACAAATATTTCATGGGGCAAAAAGCACCTCTCTCCGGGTAAAACGACAGAATAAGGATGACATCATGACTGCGAAAACGGCATTTGACAATGAAAAATATATCCAGGAGCAAAAATCTGAAATCCTTAAACGGGCCGAAAAGTTTGACAACAAGCTCTACCTTGAATTCGGCGGCAAGCTTCTGTTCGACTACCACGCCTCCCGAGTGTTGCCGGGCTATGATCCCAACGTGAAGATGCGGCTTCTCCAGGCGCTGAAAGACAAGGCCGACATTCTGCTCTGTATTTATGCCGGCGATATCGAAAGAAAAAAAATGCGGGCGGATTTCGGCATCACCTACGATTCCGACGCCCTCAAACTCATCGATGACCTCCGTGGCTGGGGGATCGACGTTTTAGGGGTGGTGATTACCCGTTTTGAAAACCAGCCGTCGGCCCTGCAGTTTAAAAACAAACTGGAAAGAAGAAAAATCCGGGTCTACACCCACCAGTACACCAAGGGGTATCCCACGGACATCGATCTGATCGTCAGCGATGAAGGATACGGCGCCAATGAATATATCGAAACCGAAAAGCCCCTGGTCATCGTGACCGGGCCCGGGCCGGGCAGCGGAAAACTGGCCACCTCCCTTTCCCAGGTGTACCATGAATACAAACGGGACATTTATGCGGGATACGCCAAGTTCGAAACCTTCCCGATCTGGAATCTGCCGCTCAAGCATCCCGTGAATGTGGCTTATGAAGCCGCGACCGCGGATATCCGGGATTTTAACCTGATAGATCCCTTTCATATAGAGGCTTACAATCAGAAAACGGTCAACTACAACCGCGATGTGGAGGTATTTCCTGTTCTCAAAAGAATATTGAAAAAAATCATGGGCGGTGAACCCTTTTACAACTCGCCCACGGATATGGGGGTCAATCGCGCCGGCTTTGCCATCACGGACGATGAAGCAACCCGGGAAGCATCCAAACAGGAAGTGATCCGGCGCTATTTCCGCTATCAGTGTGAGTACGTCATGGGCCTGACGGACAGGGAAACGGTTCAACGGGTGGAACTCCTCATTAAAGATTTCAACCTCGAGCCGGAGCACCGGCGCGTGGTCGAGCCGGCGCGCAGGGCGGCTATAAAGGGTCGCGAAAACGGCAAGGGCAACGAAGGTATTTTTTGCGGTGCGGCCATCGACCTCGGGAACGGTACCATCGTGACCGGAAACAACTCGCCCAAATTCCACGCCGCTTCAAGCCTTGTTTTACAAGCCATTAAGAATTTAGCCGGAATTCCGGGCAAGATTAAGTTGCTCTCGCCCAACATTGTCGATTCGGTTCGGAATCTCAAAACCCAGGTGCTCAATGAAAAGACCCTTAGCCTGGATCTGCTGGAAACCCTCATCGCCCTCAGCATCAGCGCCACCGCCAATCCTGCCGCCCAGTTGGCCATGGAAAAACTCGAGGAACTCCAGGGATGTGAAGTCCATATGACCCACATGCCCACACCGGGGGATGAGGCCGGATTGCGGCGACTCGGCGTGAACCTCACCAGTGATCCCAATTTTTCCACAAAAGATCTTTTTATCTCGTAACCCGCGCCATTCATGCACCTGATAGGCTCATTGCATCCGTGCATTCACATTTAGCCCGCATTTCTCATGAAGAATTTATTTTGCTTTTAATAATATAGAGTTTCCCTTTAACGAAAAGCCTTCTCGGAAATTTAATGCAATATTCGGACTGAGCGCCTGTTCCGAACGGGCTGACTTGACTTGAATATCTTCGTGCTTAAGTTTGAATGATCGTAAATCCAAAGCAAAGGAGTCAATTGTGAAAAAAGTTGAGAACAACCTGTTCGTGAGCGTCGACTACAGGGGAACCCTTCAAAATGGCGACGTATTCGATACCAGCCACGGGCGCCGGCCCCTTGAGGTAAAAACGGGTGCGGGGCAGCTGGTGGCCGGGTTTGAAAATGAACTGATGGGAATGTCCCTGAACGAAAAAAAGACCTTCACTCTCGAGCCGGAAGCGGCATACGGGCAAAGAGATGAAAGCCTCACACAGAGCTTTCCAAGATCCGATATTCCGCCTGAAGTGAATCCCCAGGTCGGTATGACCGTCGGCCTTTACACCCCCGAGGGGCAGCAGGTTCCGGCCCAGATTGTTCATCTGGACGATGAAAAAGTGACCCTGGACATGAACCATCCGCTGGCCGGTGAATCGCTGACCTTTGAAATAGAAGTGGTGGGCATCAGCGACACACCGACACAGGTGCCGTCCGGGTGCGGGTGTGGATGTGACTGTTCAACGGACAGCTGCTGAAAGGAGCCTGATGTTACCATGGGGCCGCTGGAAATTCTTGAGGGCAGGCTGAGAGAGCTCGAAGAAATGATCAAGGAAGCCAAGCTGCATCTTCCCGCTCATTCCACAAAGCCTCCCGTTATGATAACTTTACTCGACCTTGAAGATGAGCGTGACGCGATTCTGGAACAGATCGACGCCATCTTGAAGAAAAACGGATAGAATGCAGAATGTGAACATTGAAGTTACAAGATGGACACTCGACGGGGTCCCGGACGAACCAACGCCAAGGTCTCACTTTAATGCGCAGGCAATATCCGATTTAACCCAATCCTTCACTTAACCGCCATCATATTCCTGGTAGATAACCTGGCCGCAGGACTTGCAGTGGGAGGCATCCTCATCATGGTAGCGGAGTCCGCACTTCGGGCAGACAATCTCCTTTTTCGTTGCCATTCGGACCCATTCCCTGACAATCAGGCTGATCTGCCACGGTATGAGGACAATGCCTGAAAGCACCATCAAAACGGTGACCCACTTCCCCGCATCCGACAGGGGAACGATGTCACCGAATCCAACGGTCGTCAGCGCGACGACGGTAAAATAGAACGCATCGCCGAAATTCTTCACATTGGGGTTCAGGCCGCTTTCCACATAGAAAAAGAGTCCTGAAGAAATGAAAAATATCATCAGTATGGTGAGAAAGAGCCGCGTGACCTTGAGCAGCTGCGGCGTTATGCTGCCGAAGAAAAAGTCACCGTCTGCCGTGAATCTCAGGAATCTGAATATCCTGAAGGCCCTGAAAGCCCGGATGAATTTGATAAAGCCGATGTCCAGGGTAATACCGAACAGAGGAAGGAAGATCATTGAAAGTGTGGGCAGGATAGCGATGAGGTCGATGACGCTGTAAACGTCCACAAGCTGCCTGAGCCGGTTCTGTGCGGCATAAAGCCTTGCCACATATTCAATGATGAAAAAAATGACAATGACCACCTCCAATTGCCAGATCAGCCGTCGGGTTGCCTCGGAGACGGGATAAGTTTCGATCACCAGGATAAGGCAGATAAAAAGGTTCAGGAGGATGATGAAGATATCGATCATCTTGCCGACGGCGGTTTTGCAGTCGATCAGATAAAAATGGAGTGTCTCCCGGAAAGTGTTCGGCATGGAGCTGTTTCCTCTTTTGGAAAAATCCGAAGATTTTCTCTCGTTCAAATATCAACTGCATGCAGGTCAGGTACACGCGGTTGCGTTCGCCCCCGAGATCCGGCCGACCTTTTTTTTGTTGGTCGGCCCCGATAAAATTGAACCTGACCGCGCAGACTCGGGATTTAATCTTTACCGGGTGAACCGTATTGCGTGATGGACAGAGACGAAAAAGATTTAACGGTTACCTGATCCCGTTATTTTCATATATCAAGCCGATTCCCCTGTTCGGCAAAGATGAGCCGCAGTCCGAGATCGTTGTGCGCCTTGAATTGTTCCTTAACGATCTGCCGCGGGTTCTTGCCTGACAACAGATCGGGTTTGATGTGCGTGATGATCACGGTTAACCCCTCCAATGCGGCCTTGGGGCGTTTGGCATCGACCATTGAGGCCAACTGATTGAACGCACGGATGACCCATGCCGGCGTCAGGTGTGAATAGAGTTCACTGTCCGAGCGTTCATCGACATAAGAACTTTCAATAAAGATGGCCTGGAGGCATTTCCTCTGGATGAGGGGGGTTATTTGCCGCCACAGATCCGCGGTGGTCGTTCGGTTTTCAATTTCATCGGGCCCGGTATCTCCCATGTACAGGACATAATATCCATTCGATTCAACTAAAAAAGCCACTGAATCCGTATGGGTCCCGTGAGAGAGCGGAAAGGCTTGAACATGCATCTCCGTATTTTCGATGGGCGTGCGTACGCCCGGCAGGAGTGCAAGATACCGGTATAATCCCAGGCAAGGGGGTTCTCCGGCGTCTCCAAAATTGGGCCAGGTTCGCCAGTTGAAAATATGAGAACGGATATCGCTGATGACCCCCTCAAGGCTCAGAATCGGTTTCGGCGTGTCATTGGGAGAACTGGCGACAAGACCCTGCGTATGATCCAGGTAGGGGTGCGAAATCAGGTAGGCCCGTATATGGCAGTGCAGGATCTGCCCTTCAGTGGACAGATTTGAATCTTCAGGAATGGGAATGTCATAAAAGCAACCGGCGTTGTTGGCGGCTTTTAGGCCGGCCGAAAGGGTACCGGCATCCAGGCAGATAAAGTCGTGAGAGCCGATGGGCGCAATCAGATGGGCGGACAGATTGTCCTCCAGCAAGCCGCCGCCGGCACCCAGCGGGATCCAGGTAAATTGGGGAGTTAACGCTCTCATAAGTAATTTAAAATCGTGACAAAGTAAAAGCAGAAATTGGGCTATTATATAGAATAAAGCCAAAGAGAGCAATCCGAAAAACAAAGGGGTTGCATTTGTCCTTTCGGGGTCAGACCGAGTATCGGGTTGATAGCGGACACTAAAGTGCGGTATACAGAGACTGTATGCTCTTTGGCCCCCCTTCCGGGAAAAACCGGTTTTGAGAGCGCGCATGGGAATACCGGGGCCTTTTTTGACTGTTATGACGTATTGTCTGTTTGGGCAATCGGGTCGAAATTTGACCAAAGCCATGGCTGGATATGCTGCTATCCGGGAATTAAAGGGTATTCTCCAATTTTTATCTGTAGATGTGGCTTTCGCAAGCCCGGCTGCTTTCCTGAACGTCACGCTACCGGAAAAACAGAATCAAAACAGAAAATGTTTCGTCCGATTGTACATTTAACCCTGCATTTTATCGTACCGGAATAGTGTCCAGGCACCTGTTTTCAGACCGGTGGAAAACAGCTTGGCTGGTGATGATGTCAGCCATGATCATCGACCTGGATCATTTATTAGCCTATCCCATTTATGACCCAAATCGCTGTGGCATAAACTTTCATTCGATGCATTCGCTTCCGGCAATAGCTGTATATTCGATATTTTCTGCGATACCGAAGACACGGCTCCTGGGATTCGGGCTGGTCATCCATGTCATACTGGACGGCATAGATTGTCCCTGGATGCGTATTGTTTAGAGCATGAGAATAGATCCTGAATGGTTACTGTTGCAATTAATGGATATTCAAAAAAAAGATCTAACCGGTTAGTGTAAAAAGGTGCCCGGGCCGTTTTGCAGGTGTGGAGTTGGCGGGGTTAAAAAATTGGGTCATTGATTCTGCTGCCGTATCGCCAATACTTTTTCAAGATTGCTTCTTGCGGCAACATAATCCGGCCGTATTCGTACCGCCTCCCGAAAGCGGGAGATTGCATCCTCGATATTCCCTGCGCGGTAAAGAGCAACGCCCAGGTTGTTGTACGCTTCCACATAATCCGGCTTGATTCGTACTGCCTCTCGAAAGCGGGAAATGGCCTCCTCGATATCCCCGGTGCGAAGAAGAATAAGGCCTATATTGTAATATGCTTCCGGAATATCCGGTTTGATCCGCAGGGCCAGAAAATAGTGCTCGACGGCTTCGTCGGTTCGGCCCTGCTTACCCAGGGCATTACCCAGATTGATGTGTGCGTCTGCATAGTCCGGCTTGATTCGAAGCGCCTGAAGGTAGTGCTCGACGGCTTCGTCGATTCGGCCCTGCTTTTCCAGAGCAAATCCCAGATTGTAGTGAGCTTCCTCGAAATCCGGCACTATTCGCAATGCCTGAAGGTAGTGCTCGACGGCTTCGTCGATTCGGCCCTGCTTTTCCAGAGCAGATCCCATGTTGTTATGGGCTTTGGCATAATCGGGCCTTGGCAACAACGCTTCTGAATAATGACGGATAGCGTCATCTAAGCGTCCCTGCTCCGCTAGAGCTGTCCCCAGGTTGTTGTGTGCTTCAGCATAATCGGGATTTATCTCCAGCGCCTTGGAATAGTGACGGATGGACTCATCAATACGGCCCAGTTTTTGTAAAACAATTCCCAAGTTGTTGTGCGCTTTTGCGTGATCAGGCTTTAAGTCCAATGCTATGGAATAATGACGGATTGATTCGGCCAGCCTCTCCTCTTTTGCCAGAGCGATTCCTAGGTTGTTATGTGGCTGAGCCTTGTTCGGAGATTTTTTTGCACAATCTTCCCAGAGGGTAACACTACTGCCCCACACGCGGTTTCTTTCATAGGTCCACACCGCACATATCATCACCACAGCGCACAATATTCCAATTGTCAGCCATTTTGGCTTTATATATCGAACAGCCAACATGATCAGCATCAAACACACCAACATAGACGGCAGGTAGGTTCGGTGTTCGTATATCAATGCCAAAGGAATAATCGACGATTCAATCACCAGATTCCCGAAGTACCAGAGAATACAAAAAGAGATCAAACGCTCCTTTTTGGCCACGTAAAAGGCGAATGCCACCAACCCGATAATGGCGAAAAGGGATAGCAGTGTCGTCACCGGGTCAATCAGGGAAAAGGACAGCGGAAAATCGTAATCCAGATTTAACCTGGATGGATGAGGATAAAAAATAAGGCTCAGGTAGTAGATCACCACCCTAGGTTGGGTCAGTACTCTTTGAGCAAATGTAAAATTGTTGAAAGCATAAAGGGGAGAAGATATAATTTTTTTCAAGGGATTAAATCCCGTGTATATCATGCTGATGAGGCCAAAAAGTAAAATAACCCCCGAAAAATATTTCAGATGACGCTTGAGCCAGTCCCTGTTCAGGTTATGAAAAAAATACCACTCGTAAAGAAAAATAAAAAACGGCAGGGTGGCCGATGTTTGCTTACAACCCAGAGCCAGTATCCAGGTCAGGCAGGAACCGATAAAATAAAAACCGGAAACGGTTATTCGATTGTCCGGGGCAGCCCCTGGTTTCGACGGTGTGGCTGTTTTGCTCTGGGAGGTTTGAGTTGCACGCTTGATCTGATGGATTCTTCCCTTTACATAGAACAGAAAGGACAGCAGGTAAAACATGGCCGCCATGCTGTTCAGCCGTTGCACGATATACGTAACCGACTGAGTGTGCACCGGGTTGACCAGCCAGACCAGAGCGGCCCAGAAGGCTGCGAATGCGGGCGTAAGCGATTCCTGTATTCGGGAATCGACAGGTTGAGGGGCGGTAATGCTCAAGGTGGTGTTTATAAAATAAAAGAGAAGAATTCCGGTCAGGATATGAATGATAATGTTGACAGCATGATAACCTTTTAAATTGTACTGATGAAAATAATAGTTCAAGGCGAAGGCGATATTGCCGACGGGGCGATTTCTGGCGGAGGGCTTTTTGAATGCCGCATTGGATAGTTTTTCTAAAGAAAAATGGGTTAATCGAACGTGAGGGTTGTCTTTAATTCTGAGGATATCATCAAAAACAAACGGACTGTCCAGACTGTTGGAATAGACGCCAAAACCCAGGATAACCAGGAGCAGTATGATTGAAAAAGTTTTTATTGCTGAATGGCTCATGGCCTTAGTTTGTCAATTCCCCGCAGCTTTCTGAAGGGTTAAAGTCCGACGAATCAGACCGGTTAACGGTTTGATTTCAACATCCCGCGTTCGCTTCTTAAACATCGTCATTTGCCAGCCTGAAACAGTTTCAGCACATCACAGGTATGCACTTATATAAGATTTTGATTACTGTCAATCTTGGAAAAACAACGGGGTCGCATCTTAACGGGTTGTTGCCCAAACCACTTTTTGCTGGCTCTGAAACGGTTTTTGATAAATCTAAGGCTCGTTCCAGGCGATTCCAAAACTCGCCCTTCGGGCTCAAACAGTTCGAATCGCATTTCTTTCACTTCGCCGAGATTTATGGATAAAAAACGTTTCAATGAGCGCTCAAAGAGATTTTTGTTTGGGCAACAACCCGTTGATTTGTGATTAAAGAAAAATAACAGACAGCACTTCAAGACCCGGGGTTTTCATAATGCCGGGTCAAAATGTCAAAAGCTTTTCCCGCCTGCGGACATGCAAAGATCCAAAAAAATGGTAAAGATAGACTCAGAGTTAAAAAAAATATCCTGTGGATCATATCAAACTGCAAATGGATGATCCGGATTTGGACATATTTTTCATTGTCAAGCGCCGTATTCAATGTCATGCTTTCATTCTTAATTAATCCATTAAACCTTCAGCAAATCTGAAGGTTCCAGCTTTGCTATGCGGGTGGGAGGGTGATATAATAATACTTAATAGACTTTTACTCTCGCCCGCTCTCCAGCAGGAGCGGGATCGCTTGAGCCCGCAGGGGCCACAGAGATAAAAATTATCTTTGCCTGATTTTTTGACCCCGGTTAAATGGTTTTCAAATTTAACAGGGCAAGGAGGAAAAATCAGGCAAAACATTGAGCCTCCGGCAGATCAACTTGGACGATAGGCGAATAAAAGCTACTACGCAAATCCATATCAAATACGCAACGCGTTAGTGGTTGATGAGAATCCTCCTTCTCAAGGATTCTCATCAACAAAACTCTGAGTGCTCTGTGAACTCTGTGAGAGATTAATGTAAGACCATTTCAGGGGTGGTTATTGACTTTAGGTGAGGTTTGAATATGCGAATCGTTCTTGTTAACCCGAATCCCATGGCACCTCCGGTAACACCGGTATCTCTGGACTACCTGGGCGCCGCGTGCAGTGACGCCGGAATAGAAGTCGACCTGGTCGATTGTTCCATCGAGCCGGACTGGCGTCGAAAACTGTCACGCGTTTTAGCGGAAAATCCAATCCTGGTCGGTGTTACCGTCCGGAACATAGATGATTCCTATTTTGCCAGCCGGGATTTTTCTCTTCGACGGATACTGTCGGTTCTGGATAAAATAAAAGATTCTACTGAAGCGCCGATCTGTCTCGGGGGCGTTGGTTTTTCAATTTTTCCTTCTCAAGCCCTTGAATTTTGTGATGCCCCTTTGGGCATATGTGGAGACGGAGAGGAATCTCTCGTCAGGCTGGTCATCGCGCTTAAAAACAGCAACAACCTGGGTGCAGTCCCTGGCCTGATCTGGAAGGAGAACGGGATTTACAGAAAAAACGCAATGCGCCCGGCTAATCTTGAAAAGATGGACCTGGCCGCCAGGTCTCTGATTGACAACAGACACTATTTTGAAAACGGCGGCCAGGTCGGGTTTGAGACCAAACGCGGTTGTTCCTTGAATTGCGTCTACTGCCCGGAACCCGTAACGAGAGGTAAAAATGTAAGGGTTCGTGATCCGCTCAATGTTGTGAAGGAATTAACCGGTCTGTATAACCGCGGCATCAACGTCTTTCATACGTGTGACAGCGAGTTCAATGTCCCTTATTCCCATGCGGTCCTTGTGTCCAGGGCCATCATCGAGTCGGGCCTGGGAAGTAAAATCAAATGGTATGCGTACGGTTCCCCCGCGTATTTTACAGAAGAGCTGGCGCGCTTGATGCGCCAGGCCGGATGTGTGGGAATCGATTTCGGCGCAGACCACGGTGATGATGCAATGCTGCGGCGACTGGGTCATGAGTATACATGCGATGATTTGATTCGGATTCGTGAAATTTGTCGTAAAGAAGATATCATCTGCATGTTTGATCTGCTGCTCGGATCACCCGGTGAAACAAGAGAATCGATTGAGACAACCATTCGCCTGATGAAAAAAATTAAGCCGGACCGGGTGGGCATCAGCCTCGGCATACGGCTTTATCCGGCCACGCCTCTGGGACGGAAAATCCTGGAAACCTCAGGGAGCGAGCTGACAGAGAACCCGAGTCTTTTCGGGGATCTTAAGGAGAATACATCTTTGCTTCGACCGGTGTATTACTGCGACGCAGGCCTGGGTGAGGATGTTGAGGATTGGCTGCACGGCATCATTGGCGATGACCCGAGATTTCTTCTTGGACGGCGAACCGACGCGAATCTGAATTACAATTATAACGACAACCCCGAGCTTGTCGAGGCGATCAGGCAAGGCTACCGCGGCGCGTACTGGGACATTTTGCGCCGGGTGTCCGAGGGAATTCCCCCTTTTTAAAATTAGGATTTGTTTGATCTGATACCACCAAAATATGATATCTGTATATCAATTGTTGTTATGACTGGTTTCGATGCTGGTAAGGTTTGTCAGGCAAGTGACAGGGCATAGCTTTTGTGATACGATATTGTTGTATCACAATTCGAAGTGAAAGTAGATAGTTGCACCCATTAAAAGGCCCCTGTCAAATAAAAACACCCCACCA
>JBHPCZ010000090.1:0-14220 GCA_042573625.1 Thermodesulfobacteriota bacterium | reverse complement strand
GGGCGCCATAATCTTTCGGAGTTCCGTATCAAAACTCAAATATACATCCACCACCCTTTCAGCCACTTTCTCAATATCGATCCGGCGGTAAAGTCGAGGATCCTGAGAAGTAATCCCTTTGGGGCACAGCCCGATATTGCAGATATTGCATCTGTCGGATTCCGAACCTAAACACCCGGCAGCAGCCTGCATAATATATTTTCCGATCTGGACGCCGCTGGCGCCCAGCATAATCAGAGCGGCAGCATTGGCCGCCAGGTTACCGGTTTTCCCCACACCGCCTCCGGCAAACAGCGGTATCTCATTTTGCATGCCGATCTTGATAAGGTTGAGGTAAGCGTCCCGAATATTGCTCGCGATGGGGTGTCCCATATGATTCATGGATACGTTATATGCCGCGCCGGTTCCGCCGTCTTCTCCATCAATGGCAAGACCTGCCGCGTATGAATTTCGCGATAGGTTATTTAAAACCGCAAGCGCCGTGGAAGTTCCGGAAATTTTGGGGTATACGGGCACCCTGAATCCCCAGGCCATATACATGGATTGTATCATTTTGGCTACGGATTCCTCTATGGAGTACTGGGTCTGATGCGTCGGCGGACTTGGAAGATTGACACCGGCAGGCACACCCCGGATCGCCGCGATCAACTGATTGACCTTGTACCACATGAGAAGCCCGCCATCGCCCGGCTTCGCGCCCTGTCCATATTTAATTTCCACAGCACAGGGATCTTCTTTCATTTCCGGAATGGCGTGAATGATTTCATCCCAGCCGAAATAGCCGCTGGCGATCTGCAAAATAACATATTTTAAGAATCGGCTGCGCAACAGTCTCGGCGGGCAGCCGCCTTCCCCGGTGCACATGCGGACCGGCATTCCGAGCTCTTCGTTCAGGTAAGCAACACCCATCATTAAACCTTCCCACATACTGGGCGAAAGCGCTCCGAAAGACATGCTGCCGATAATGAGCGGGTATATTTCCCGAACTGGCGGAATCCATCCATTTTCACTCAGAAACTTCAGGTTTTCTTCAGGGGGAAGTATCCGTCCCAGGAGTGTCCGAACCTCAAATTCATGCCGCCCGGCATCCAGCGCCGGGTCCGTCAACATGGAAATTCTTATGAATTTTATCTGATCTAAAACGCCGCCTGAAACATTTCGCCGTCCGCCGCGACGACGGGGTTGGCCGCCGCGATTAACATGATATCTAAGTTTATCCTCCTCATCATTTTTGCAGGGAATAATCGCATCATTTGGACAGGTCAAATTGCACATACCACATCCGACGCATCGATATGCCGGATCGGTTTTCTGGCGTATGCCGTAATATATCTTATAATCTGTTAAAGGCTTATCCCCAATCCCTAAAGAAGGTTCAAGAATCCTTTTACGAAAGACCCCCAGTTCAATGGCGTTTACAGGGCATACGGCCGTACATTTCCCGCAAAGCGTGCACCTTTCTTTATCCCATAGAATTTGCCAGGGCAGATCTTTGACGCTTAATGTGGAAGGGAGAATGGGTCTGTTTGGCAACATATTTTAACCTCCTTACGATCGGGTCCGACAATGGCGGTTTCCAGATGCATGGGTTGATAATCTTTGCGCTTGTCACGATCAGGGATTGCAGCATCAAGACCGCACACTTCGGATGAAAAGGCAAACATGCCGGGCCTTCCGCCGACAACGCCGGGCCTCAGTTTTTTTCGATCCTGCACCATAAACAGCGAATGATCGACAAGACATCCGATGACACAATTCGGCCCGTCGACAATCAGTTTCCTGCAGGACTGCTTAAGATGCTTCAAAAACTCGGCATTCGGATGATCCATAATACCATCATCCTGAAGCGGCGTTATAATGTGTTTGTACGCCTCTATGTCCAGTCCGAGCTTTGAAAAAGTATAATGCAGGATATGCGTGAAAACTTCAGAGTCAGACTGGTATCCCATATATCCGGGAAACCCTCTGGACATCAAATATTCCCGGATGGGAACAAATGCCGTGTTTTCTCCGTTGGTCATGGTAGAAAACCCTCGAACAAAGAAGGGGTGGCAGGCATAAAGATTTATTTCATAGTTGGTGTTCTGCCGCCCCTGGGCCATAATCACCCGTGCCTCGAGGGTTTTTCGGTCGAGCCTTAAATATTCGGCCACCTGCATTGGGCTCCCTATTTCCTTGATCATAATGACATCCGGCCAGAAGGAAAAAACGATCATGTCTTGCTTCTCTTCACCCATTTTCCGTAACTGGAGTCGTATCTTCAAAAGCCGGTCATACAGATCCTCTTGGCTGAATTCATCCCATTCTTCAGGGCATTCATAAGCACGAACCAGATAAACATCCCTTTTGGGTACACCGGGCGGTTGCGTCTTTGGAACTTTAATGGACACCTTGTATTTGGTCATAAATCCGAGATCCATCATAAACGTATCCAGACGCTTCAATCCCTTTTCACTGAATATTCCTGACAAAATGGGCGCATCCTTTATCTCTTCAAAGGGTCCACCCAGATCGCGTAAAAAAAGTCCGCAGCCGGAGCCGTCATGACCTTCCCGCATGACATCCAGTGCCTCTATGGCAATCATCGGAGACATCGGTTCATCGCTGGTTATTGCAATTAATCTGCACATTTTTACTCATTCCCCTTTTTGGGCAGATACTTCCTGCCCGGTGGTTCTTACAGTCATCTCTTTTTGATAAACTCGTAAAAATCAGACTTTTTACGACACTGTCCTTTTTAGTCTTCCTATAATGTTTCCAGATTTTTTATTTGTAATAATATCTCGAAAAAAAAACGTCTTTACCTCCATAAAGGGATAAAGACGTCTTTGTCTCTTCTGCTTTCGAATTTTCTCGAGTCCTTTTGTGAATCTACATATTTGCACACCATTGTGCATAGTGTATCTCTAACGAAAGGACTAGTTTATATAGATAAGCATGTTTTGTTTGTCAAGTAATATTTTCTTTAACAAACCCGAAAATAATAGGTTGAAGCGAAAAAACCGGTCTGCTAAGGTAATTTTTTTTAAAGAAAAACATATAATGAATCTGAAAAGCATTTCAATTCATAAGACTCGAATTGCGTCCGTTTTAAAAAATTGAATCCGTTGCAGACTTATGTTATGGTGCTGTCGTAAAAAACATTTTCGGGTTTTCATGTTCAGCAATAAGCAATAACACGCGATTTTGAAAAATAAAACTCCCCGCCGCAAGCGGACGGGGTATTAAAAATCATAATAAAGAGGAGTTTATATGGCACTTGTCGAATCAGCCGGGATTACCGATGTCGGAAAAAAGCGAAAGGGAAATGAGGATTTCTACTTTCTCGATGATGACATGAGGCTTTATGTGGTTTCCGACGGAATGGGGGGGCACGCGGCCGGAGAAGTGGCCAGCCGGATGGTGGTGGAGACCCTTCGGGATTACATGAAGAAACCGGCGGAAGAATTCGAAGATGAAACGTTTACTGATTTTGACAGCGCTTTTTCAAATCAGGCCAACCGCCTTCTTTCCGGAATCCACATTGCCAATAGCGAAGTCTATCAACTCTCCGCGAGCAATGAATCCCTTCAAGGAATGGGCGCCACCGTATCGGCAATTCTTCTCACCGACAATAAGATGATCGTGGGTAACGTGGGCGACAGCCCGATTTACCTGATGCGAAACAATACTGTAAAAACGATCTCCGTGCCCCATACCATGATGGCTGAGCATGCCGCACTTGCCGGAAAAGACGCCAAGCCCCTGTCGGAACAATATCGGCATGTGCTCACCCGGGCAATGGGTGTCGAACCAACGGTAAGGCCCGATATTTCAGAAATTGAATTCTCCGAAAGCGATATTGTGCTCATCTGCTCTGATGGTTTAAGCGATAAGGTCTCTCCGGAAGAAATCCTTGATGTGGTTACAAAAGGAAAACCAAAGGAAGTCTGCAAATCACTCGTGGACATGGCCAACGACCGTGGCGGGGATGATAATATCACGATTATTATATTTACCATTCTTAATGAAGCTGGAGAATACCCGTCATTTGCCATAGAAGAGGACACCCTCAAAGTACCGGAAGATGACACACTGGTAATGGAAGATGATACACTGGTAATGGAAGATGATACACTTGAAATGCCGGATGATGTTTTGCTGGTAATGGAAGATGATACACTTGAAATGCCGGATGATGTTTTGCTGGTAATGGAAGATGATACACTTGAAATGCCGGATGATGTTCCCCTGGTGATGGAAAATGATACACTTGAAATGCCGGATGATGTTCCCCTAATGATGGAAGGTGATACACTTGAAATGCCGGATGATGTTCCCCTGGTGATGGAAGATGATACACTTGAAATGCCGGATGAAACTCCCCCCAAAAAAACGAAGCTTGCCGCTGATTACGATACGGATGAAGTCTCCCAAAGAGGTTTAATTCAAAACTTATCCCTTGAAGGCGTCTTTATCGAGTCCGAGGAGACTTTCACGATTGGGGAGGAAATAATGCTGACCTTTACCACCGAAGACACCAATGATCCTTTCATGATCACGGGTACCGTCGCCAGCAGGGGGCCTCAGGGGATTGATGTCAAATTCGAGAAGTTAACACCGGAGCAGGAGGAAAAAATCAAATCACTTTTTTAGATTCTATTCCCTCTAAACAAAAAGCCATTCTCTGGCAAATTAATGATATTTACAAAAGATGGCGGTAAAAAATTCAGCTAATTTTTTTTCGGTTTAGTCATCTTTTTTTACTGATCGCCGCCATACAATTCTTTTATCTTGGCCCGGTCCGGGCTGCCGTCTTCAAGAAGCGGAAAATCGGTGATCATCTCAACGTACTGAGGTTTTTTGTATCTGGCGATGCGCTCTCCGACAAATTGGATGAGCGCTAAGGGTTGAAGATCCTCTCCTGCTTTGAGTTGGCAAACCGCCTTGATCCCTTCTTTCCATTTGGGATCGGGAACGCCGAAAACAACGGTCTTGTCTACGGCCGGATGCTGAAGTATCACCTTTTCCACTTCCGCCGGATAAACATTTTCACCTCCCGGCTTGATGAGTTCTTTCTCTGCTTTTCTACCCGCGTACCATAAAAAACCGTCCTCATCAAAACGACCCAAATCCCCGGTGTGATGCCATCCGCCACGGAAGGTGTGCTCGTTTTCCTCGGGAAGGTTCCAGTATCCTTTAAATACCAGCGGGCCTTTTACGGTAATCTCGCCCACTTTCCCGGTCTGAACCGGACGATCATAATCATCTACAAGCCTTACCCCGGCAAGGTGGATCATCTTCCCCGCAGAGCCGGGTCTGTCATTGTAACGTCCCAGGGTGGCCAAACCGGTCGTCTCTGTCTGACCGTAAATGGAATAAAAAATGCCGCCGTTCATATGTTGATATTTTTCTATGGTCTCAGGCGTATCCAGGCCCATTACAGCTCTGAGGGTTTTGATATCTTTTCCTGTTTTTTCATGTTGCTCAAGAATGGAGGCAAGTATCGGCGAAAAATCGAATAATAAGGAAACTCTTTTTTCTTCGATCAGTTCGACGGCCTTTTCAGCATCAAATCGGCTCATGTTCACGTTGAGGATGCCGGCATGAAAGCTGCTCGTCGCCATAAAAAGCCCGCCCACATGAAATAGCGGCAACAGATTTAAATGGACATCTTCCAATGTCAAACCGAGGCAAATGTTCAGATGCAGATGGGCGCACAAGAGGTTGCCGTGGCTCAACATCGCGCCCCGGGGTCTTCCGGCTACGGCGGCGGTATGAATGATAACAAAACCGTCATCGCTGGAAACCTCGATTGGATCATAATCACCCGGATTATTCATCAAAGAATCAAAATCGAGAAAATTGCCGTCTTCCGGTTTGAGGTTGTAATACTGTTGTATTGATGGAAGCCCTTCTTTAATCCCTTCGCTCAATTCCTGAAATTCAGGGTCGACAAACAGAGCAACAGGTTCGCAATCGTTCAGGTTGAAACGGATTTCATCAGCCGAAAGTCGCCAGTTGATGGGCAGCACAATAGCCCCTAATGCAGCGGCGGCGCCGTATAAAAGAAAGTATTCGAGGCTGTTTTTCCCGAAAACGCCAATACGATCGCCTTTCCGGACATTGTTTTTTTGCAAACCACACGCCAATCGATCGACCGCTGCTTTAACCTCAAAAAAAGTTAAAGCTCTATGGTCATCAACATCGAACCAGGCCGTTTTCTCATTAAAACAGACCGCATTTCGATCAATAACATCGTAAAAGGTGAAATCATAAAGCCCCATGATTTGTTTGTCCTTACCTGTCAATTATCGTGATTGTAAAAAAAGGATGGGTCATAAAAGAAATCCAGTCGCAGAAGCTCCCGGGAACGTAAAAAATGGCTTTGCTGGAAAGCGTTCCGCTTCAGAGGGATGCTGGGTTCTTTTGGTTTTGATTTTCAGGTTGCGGTTCCGTGTCAAGCACGAATGCAACACGGAACACGCAACCCTGGTTTCTGGTATGTGTGCACTGCCTAAGTCATTCTTGTGCGGTGTGACTTACTCCGGAAACGAACCGCTAAAGGTGGCAACGTTGACCAGACCGTCTGCCTTGAAAACCGCCGAACCGCCTTTCACGTAAATGGGAAAAGCGAATTCCGGAAATCCTTCCCACCACTTTCCGAGCTGTTTCAGTGCCGGGCCGGCACCGGCGGCACCTGTCTTTTCTTTGAGTTTGAATCCGCCTGCCACCAGCAGGCTCAATAAAGACTGCCTTCCATCGAACATGGCATGCACCCGAACCTGGTTGGTTTTCCCCGCCGGGATCCACTGGGGCTCCACATAGCTCGGTGTATTTAGATCAAATTCCTCAAACGCCACCGTGAATTTCAATTCCTCTAACAAGACCGGAAATGAATTCGGATTGGTAACGTCAAAGATAAAAGCAAGATCCAGGGGCGCGCCGTAGTCTCCTGCGGTTCCCATGGTCGGCTTTATATCCTTCTTATAGTACCACCATCCCCAGTAATGGGCTACATCCACATAATTTAAGGTCACCTCGGGCATCTTAAAATTCTTCGGGGTTGGTTTGTGAGCAACTTTTAAACAACCCGTCAGCAAGGTGGCGGTGATGACAACACTTAATAACAGTATAATTGTTTTTCTACGCATTTTCTTCATCTCCCTTATTCAATTTAAGGGTTAGGTAATCCATCGTTTTCTTCGCTTGTAATGCTTAACATCCCGAAAACTTTTACGTCCCCCCACATCGGTCAGGCCCAGATAAAAGTCCTTGATATCCGGGTTTTCCAGCAGCTTTTCCGAGGTATCATCCATGACGATGCGGCCGTTTTCCAGCACATAGGCATGGGGCGCGACACTGAGGGCAAGCTTGGCGTTCTGTTCCACCAAAAGGATTGAGATCTTCTCCTCCTCATTGAGTTTAACAATGATATTGAAAATTTCATGAATGAGCAGCGGGGCCAGTCCCATGGAAGGTTCATCCAGCAGGATCAACTTGGGATGGGTCATCAGAGCGCGGCCGACAACCGTCATCTGCTGCTCTCCGCCGCTGATAAACCCCGCGGTTTCATTCCGTTTTTCTTTTAGCCGCGGAAAATAGTTATAGACCATCTCCAGCCCGTCTTTGACGGATCTTCCGTACTTTTTCATGTGGGCGCCCACTTTCAGGTTCTGCTCCACGGTGAGATGTTCGAATACTCTGCGGCCCTCAATAACCTGGACAATGCCCATTTTAGCGATTTTTTCAGCGCCCATTTTATCAATGCGCTCGCCCATAAACTCAATGGAACCGTCGGTGACCTCGCCGTCCTCATGCTTCAACAGACCGGAGATTGCCTTTAAGGTCGTGCTCTTGCCGGCGCCGTTGGCGCCCAGAAGCGCAACAATGCCGCCTTCCGGGACCTCAATGGAAACCCCCTTGATCACCAGGATGACCTCGTGGTACTTGACCTCAATATTATTGATCTTTAAGACCATTTCCTCTGTTGACAAGCCTTAAGACCTCCTTGGGGATAATGTAAAATGATGTTTTTTCGATTGAAAATTGAATTACTTCTTTTGCATCTCTCAATGGACACTTCTTCTATTTTCAATCATTGATTACCAGCCAAGCCACTCATTTGCCCATTTTTCCGGCCAGCGGCCCTTCAGATCGACGATTTCTACGATTTGAAACTTCCCGTCTTTAACCTCGTAGATGGGAACCTTCCCTGCTATTCTATGATCCGTAGAGGTGTACGTCAAAGGCGGCACACTCAGGCCGATATCAAGTTTATTAAAGGTTTCAAAACCGTTTTTCACAATGCTTTCACCGCTCAAGTCCCCGGCCGCGTCAGCCCGTTTCAGGGCTTCCCAGAGCGCGAGCACATTGGCCCATGCCTGGACCGTTCGTATGAGTCGTTTTTCCGTAGGTACGCCGGGGTTATACTTTTTCGCATACGCCACTACCTTGTCCATCATGGGGACATCGTTTCCAAAAAAATCACACACAGCCGCGCCCATGACACCTTCGGAAGCCTTGCCGGCCAGGCGTGGCAGATTCTCATCAAATCCCCAGTTGTTCACGATATGATCCGCGCCCAGGCCCAAAGCATAGGCGTCCCGAACCGTGGCTGAGACCGACATGGTGGTGTTTCCGTGCCACACCAGGTCCGGCTTGAACTTTTTCATGGCCAGAACCTGACTTTTTGCGTCAATGGCAAAAAGGGTCACGCTCTGATCCGGACCGACCTCAAAACCCAAAAGCTTGGCCTGGTCCTTGATCGCTTTGATCGGCGCACTGCAGTACGGATGTGCAAAGTGATAACTGGTCACAAAGCGCGGTTTTCTCTTTCCGTAATCCTTGTGTTTGGGCCATTTCTTGTCAAACCAGGCCGTGATGGCGGCCCTGGCATTGGTGGAATAATCAACCGCGGCAAACAGGTTGAAGGGCGTTTTTTTAGGGTTGGTCAGATGCGCTGAGTAAGAGGCTGATACATACGGCATCTTATCTTTGGTTACCGTGGGGGACAGGGCTTCTGTATCTCCGGTTCCCCACCCCAGAACCGCCACGCACTTGAGTCTTTTAAAAAGCTTGTATTTGGTTAGCGCCTCGGGGATACGGTAACCGTAATCAAATTGGTAAAGTTTTATCTTCTTTCCGTTGACACCGCCGTTGTCATTCACATAACGAATGGCGTCTGCAATGCCCAGTGCGTAATCCTTGCCAACGTCGGAGGTCGCCCCGGTCACATCATTTAACGCACCGACATTAATTGTTGCTGCCACGGCAATGGTAGAAAATCCCATCATCAGCGCAGCTGTAAGCAGGAATACCAAAACTTTTAAAAATGTTTTTTTCCCGTCCATAGTTTTCCCCTTTCATTGGAAAGTAGGCTGTGATTAATTCTTCATTAAACCGGTATACTGTATCACCCCCCCTTTAGTACGAAAACGGCCAAAGATTGAAATAATTCTTACTCTGCCACCAGCGGTACGCAAGACCATTGGGTTCAAATATCATAAACGCGCAAATGGCCAGTCCGAAGGCGGCCTCTTTGAGAAACAGAAAATCCATAAGTAACCGTTCGCCCCAGCTGGTGTCTACAAACTGCATGACAATCAGCTGCAACCCTTCCATGACCACAACCATGAATATGGCACCGAACACGGTACCGTGGATGGAACCGACGCCGCCGATGAGAATTACACCCACCAGCCACAGGGACCAGAACCAGGGAAAGTGCTCGGGACTGATAGCCGCCAGATTGCTGATCCAGAACGAGCCGGCGATGCCACCGATAAATCCGGCCACAAAAAACGCCAGCAATTTGTATTTGACAATGTTGATCCCCATAACTCCTGCGGAAATATCATTGTCACGGATGGCCACCCAGGCTCTGCCGACTCTGGAGCGAAGAAGATTCACCAGAATGATCAGACAGATAATCACCAGGAAAAGCATCATAAAATAGACCTTCAGATCACTGTCAATAACCCACGGTCCGACCTTGATGGTCCCCGGCGGCAGAGAAAAGGCCTGCCCCCGGCCGCCGATCTGGCTGACATATCCCGTGATCAGAAAATCTACTGTGATAAATTGCGCGGCCATTGTGGTTAAAATCAGATAAAATCCCTTGACCCTGGCTGAAGGCAGGCCGAAAAGAACACTCCAGAACCCTGCAACGACGGCTGCTACAATGATACTGATGGGATACGCGATGCCCCAATCCATCATGAACCCGGGCCAGGGAAACTCCAGAATCAGCAGGGTGCTGGTGTATGCGCCCACGGCGATGAATGCGGCATGACCCAGTGTGATCTGGCCGCAATACCCGATCAAAAGCTGTACTCCGATAGCCCCCAGGACCGTGTAGCCGATCTGATTGCAAACGCTGAGCAAGTAAGGGTCCGCAAATTTAGGAATAAAAATGAACAGCGTCAAAAAAAGCAGGATGATTTTCCCCTTGATGAACCGGGTTTGCCACCAGGCATGATCCTGTGCATAGTTTTGATGATACACACCACACGGAAGCCAGGTTGTTGACATTATATAAAATCTCCGATGTTATTGCATGGCGCAAAGCGATATAAACTGTACGCTTGGCTCTCTATGCTTATTGCTATGCGTAATTATACGCGTTCGATCCGCTCCCACCCCCAAAGCCCGTGGGGCTTGAAAAGCAGAAAAATGACCATAAATACAAAGGGCGCTACCTCTTTTACGCCTCCGGGAAAATATCTGTCCAGATATGCCCCGCAAAAATTCTGTAAAATACCGATGATAATCCCGCCGACAATGGCCCCTGGGACGGAATTCAGACCGCCCAGTACAACCGCAGGCAAGACCAGCAATCCGAGGTGTCCGACGGAAATATTGAGGCCATTGATGTTGCCCAAAAGGGTCCCGCCGACGCCCGCAGCCATGAAGGCGATAGCCCAGGCAGCGGCATAAACAAACCGGGCGCTCACCCCGAGGGAGAGGGCCGCCATCTCATCATCTGCCGTGGCCTGCATGGCAAGGCCCCAGCGGGTGTATTTAAAGAACCCCACAAAGATACACAGAAGTATAATTGCGGCCACAAAACTCCACAGATAAACCTGGCCGATGACCAGCGGTCCAAAGCGAATCGGTTCAATAGAAAAAACAGGCGGGTCAAAAACCCGGGTATCGGTGGAAAATATAAGTTCCACGGACCCTTTAAAGAAAAAGGAGAGACCCACGGTGACCATGATCACCGTCAGGACCGGTTCGCCGATGAGTTTGTCGAGAAAAATTCTTTCCGTCAGAATCCCCAGAACAAGTCCGACGATCAGCGAAAAGAAGAGTGCCAGAAGAAAGGGCATTCCCATGCTATAAAAGGTTAAGGAAACATAAGCCCCGACGAGGGTCATTTCTCCCATGGCCAGGTTCAGCACGCCCGAGCACTTATATATGATTACCCATCCAAGGGCGACGAGGGCATAGATGCCGCCGACCATAATCCCCGTTGTCAGGGTCATCAAAAACAGTTCCATGTGCGGACTCCTTTTTCTTGCCACCAAGACACGAAGAAAGAAGAATAAATATACCCTTTCAGCCGTTGCAGTTAAAGCTACTTTGGCGAAGTCGGCTTGTGTCTTGAAGCCTTTGTGGCAAAGTTTTTTTGGCTCCGGTTTGTCCGGATTGGGTTCAATCTTTTACCAGTCTTATATGCAGATCGGTCTTGATATCCGATTTGCGTCCATCTTCATAGGTAATTGTTGTATCGATATGCACCACATTTTTATCTGAATAAAGCGTATCCACCAGTTCCCGGTATCGTTCTTCCACAAAGGCACGGCGCAATTTCCGGGTTCGGGTGAGTTCGTCATCGTCTGCGTCAAATTCTTTGTAAAGATTGATAAATTTTCTGACTTTTGCTGCATCGGGGAGATCTTTGTTGGCCCGCCGGATCTGTTTTTCCACCAGTTCATAGACTTCGGGTTTCTGGGAAAGTTCCGGGTAGCTCGTGTAAGTCAGTTTTTTTTCGTCCGCCCAGTTGCCCACCACCGAATAGTCGATGCAAATGACAGCCGTTATATAATCCCTTTTGTCCCCGATCACCCAGGAATCCCTTACATGCGGACTGAATTTTAAACGGGTTTCCAGGTACTGGGGCGCAAAGGGTTTGCCGTCCTTCAGGGTAAAAACATCCTTTGTACGGTCGAATACCACCAGATGGCCGTCATCGTCGATAAACCCCCTGTCACCGGAATAGAGCCAGCCGTCCCTCAACGTCTCCTCAGTAGCCTCGGGGTTTTTGTGGTAACCCAGAAAGACCGAGGGGCTTTTGGTCAGGATTTCTCCTTCCGATGTAATCTCCAACTCGGTTTCAGGAATGGGAAGTCCAACCGTGTCAAACTTGATGTCTCCGCTTCGATGAACCACCGAAATTCCGGCGATTTCAGTCTGACCGTAAATCTGTTTAAGATTGACGCCCATGGCGTGAAAAAACCGGAAGTGGTCCGGTCCCATGGCGGCCCCCCCGGTATAGGCGTTGCGCACCCGGGAAAGCCCGAGATGGTCTTTCAGCTTGTTTTGCACGCCCACGCCGGCCAGCCATCCGAGCAGTATCCAGTACCATGGCACCGGCTTTTTCTCAAACTTAAGGTCTGCAATATGATATCCGATCTTGGAAGAAAGTTCATAACACTTCCGTTTAATCCACGTGGCATCCAGGTATCTGACCTGGACCGTGCGGGTCATCTGCTCATACATGCGCGGTGGCGCGAACATAACATGGGGGCCGATCTCCCGAATGTTATCCTGTGCCGTTTCAGTCGATTCCGGGAAATTGATGGTGTATCCGATCTGCAGCCCGCAGGAAATCGACATCATCTGTTCACCGATCCACGCAAAAGGAAGGTAAGACACATAATCGTCCGTATCTCTGCACGGATCGACGGCCATGAGGTTCCTACCCATGGTCAGCATGTTATAATGGGACAGCAAGGCGCCTTTGGGAAGTGCCGTGGTGCCCGAGGTGTAAAAAAGCAGCGCCACTTCGTCACCACTGCTTTTTTGAATAATCTCTTTGAATAGCTCGGGCTCCTTTTGTTCCAGCTCCCTGCCCATGCGTTGAACTTCTTTGAAGCTGATCAGGAAGTCCTGTTCATAATTTCTCATCCCTTTGGGATCATCCCATATGATCTTTTCCAGCTTAGGACATTCATTAAAGATGGAAATGGCCTTGTCGACCTCTTCCTGCCCTTCTCCAAATATAAAACGGGTATCCGAGTGGTCGATAATATACTTGACTTCCTCGATGAGGGAGTCCTGAAAGAGCCACACCCCCACCCCGCCGGCACACAGGGCGGCCATTTCGGCCCACAGGCCTTCAGGTCGATTGTCACCGATCATGGAGACCTTATCCCCGGGCTTCAGGCCGAGACTGATCAGACCGAGAGCGATTTCTCTGACGTTTCTTAGATAATCGTCCCATGTCAAAGGGCGCCATATGCCGTATTGCTTCTCCCGCATGGCCACCCTGTTTTTGCCGTATCTTTCCGCCTGTTGTAAAAATAGTTTGGGAATTGTCAGGTCTTTTGTAATTTCCATACGATGATCGAGTTTATTGTTGTCTTAATTCGTCCTTTTAGAAAAACACCTTTTTGAAGAGGCTCGCAACACGGTAATTGGACGTCAGATGCATTGTTATGATGGCTTGTAATTATCCTCTTGTCGCATACAGATCCTCTTCACCCAGATAAGCCTTGATCACTTCAGGATGATTCTGAACCTCGTCGGGCGTGCCGTCAATGATCATATTGCCGAAGTTGAGCACAAACACATGATCGGAAAGGTCCATAACCACCCCCATATCATGCTCCACCAGGAGGCAGGTAACCTTCCATCGTTCTTCTTCATTGATGTCGAGAACAAACCGGGCCATGTCTTCAACTTCCTCAAGATTGAGTCCGGCCAGGGGTTCATCCAGAATTAACAGCTCCGGTTCCAGGGCCAGTGCTCGCCCCAGTTCGACTCTTTTTTGCAAACCGTACGGAAGCATGCCCACCGGTTTATTTCGGATATGTTCGATCTCAAGCAGATCAATTATCTCTTCTTCAATAAAGGCCCTGTGTTTTGTTTCCTCCCGGGCTGTTTTGCCCAGATACAGCGATCCGCCGACAATTCCGGACTTAAGATGGATATGGCGACCCAGACGGATATTATCGAGGACCGTCATTCCGCCAAACACCTCGACTTTCTGAAATGTTCTGGAAATGCCCAATTTGG
>JBHPCZ010000008.1:0-52263 GCA_042573625.1 Thermodesulfobacteriota bacterium | reverse complement strand
GCTGATCAGAAGTATCCATCAGCGCCAAAGGACAGCCCGGCAATTTCAGAGTCGCTCTCAATCGGCAGCTCGAGAAACTTGGGCAAAAGCTCTACGGGCATGTTGTCGACACAATAGAAGCCCGCGTCTTCGAATGCTGCAATTGCAGTACTCTTGCCGGAACCCGAACGCCCTGTGATGATGATAATCCTCAATTTTATTATCGTTCTCGGTTTTGTTTACGCTCAATGAGGGTTACAGCCTATTTGTCTGTTCTACACCGCGTTTAAAATTCTTTTTCCTCCTCCTCGATCATGCTAAAAATTTCATCCCTGTCAGTCGCATTTAATAGCCTTTCCCTGAAATGATCGTTCTTGAGAATTCTGGAAATCCGGGCAAGAAGCTTCAAGTGAAGACCTGTCGAATCCTCCGGTGTAATGAGAAGAAAAAAAATGTAAGTGGGTAATCCGTCAATAGATTCAAAGTCAACACCCTTTCGACTGAGACCGAAACCGACAACCATGGACTCAAGATTCTTCATTTTACCGTGTGGAATCCCAACCCCGCCGCCAATACCGGTACTTCCGAGTCGTTCCCTCTCTATAAGCACTCGCATGAGATCCTCATGATTTACACCCCCAATCCGCGCAACAGGAGTGCCCAGCTCATCAAGAACGCCTTTCTTGTCAACCGATTTCAAATCAACGAGAATAGTCTCTTTGTGTAAAATATCGAGGATTTTCATCTCATGTTCGCCATCTGTTTATTATAGAGTGAAACTCTCCGCAGCAAGCCGCAAGGTATCTTCACATCCGGTTGCCTTGGGCAACCTTAGCGAAATGGGTGTCCAATTCAGAAATGAGCAATTTTTGTCCTGCTCAAGGCCGCACAAGGGTTTGTGGTGAGGCGTACGCCTGTACGCCGCAGCCGGAAACCCGCGGAGAACGCCGAGCAGGGGAAAAAGGGCCATTTATGAATGGACACTAATTAGTCGCTGGGCTGAATCAGCCCGTAGTCTCCATCTTTTCGACGATATAGAACATTCACTTGATCGTTCCTGGCATTTGTGAAAACGAGAAAATTGTTATTGATAAGGTCCATTTGCATAATGGCTTCTTCAATATCCATTGGTTTATATTCGATATTCCTCACCCTGATCTGACCCGCAGTTTCGATGTCAGGCGACTCAATATCTTCAGGAATTCTTTTTGACCTGGCTTTCGATCCACTCCGGTATTCTCTAATTTTCTGTTTGTTTTTCTTTATCTGTTTTTCAAGTTTGTCCAGGACCATATCAATAGCAGAATACATATCGATGGTCTCTTCTTTACCATTTATATTTAGCCTATCACCATTTATATTAATTTCGGCGATGTGGCGAAACTTTTCAACCGACAGAACAACATTTGCCTCAGCTGGATTGTAAAGGTATTTGTCAAGGCGGTCGAGTTTGTCTTTTACGTATGATTTCAAATTTTCAGAAGGATCAAGATTCTTAAATGTCACAGATGTTTGCATGTTATAAACTCCCTATAATTGTTTGCGCTTGCTTGAAGGAAGAACTTTTAATATTTCACGATATTTGGCTACAGTTCTCCGAGCAATATCAATGTTTTCCTCTTTTAATAGTTTTGAGATTTTATCATCGCTATATGGCCTTTTGGGATCTTCGTTTTCAATGATCCGCCGTATATTGGCCTGAACGCTGGCAGAAGCTATTGCCCCGCCGTGAACGCGACTAATAGAACTATTGAAAAAATATTTCAATTCAAAAATGCCCTGAGGGGTATGAGAATACTTGTTTGTTGTCACCCTGCTAACCGTTGACTCATGCATGTCGATATCTTCCGCCACATCCCTAAGTACCATTGGCTTTAAATGCTCTATCCCCTTTTCGAAAAAGTCCCTCTGGAACCTCAATATACTATCCATAACCTTGTAAATAGTCCTTTGGCGCTGATGGATACTTCTGATCAGCCATGCTGCTGATCTCATCTTTTCCTGAACATACTCTTTTGTCTTGTCAGGGATTTTCCCATCTCGTTTTAGAGCGTTTTTATAAAAGTTGCTCACCCGAAGCTTTGGCATTCCATCATCATTCAAGACGATTACGAAATCGTCTTCCATCTTATAGACATAAATATCAGGAATGATATATATGGGTTCTTCATCAGAGTATTGCCGCCCGGGAATCGGCTCAAGCCCTTTAATAATATTTACTGCAGAAACGACGTCTTCAAAATCGACTTTTAAAGCTTTAGAGATAGCTCTGTAGTTACTGTTTTCGAGATGATTCAGATGTGTTGTGATTATTTCGGTTACAATCGTGTCATCAAGGTTCAAATACTTCGCCTGTATCAGAAGACATTCGCTGAGATCCCTCGCACCCACGCCGATGGGGTCAAAGGTTTGAATTAGAGATAAAACTTCCTCAACCTTTTCGAATTTGGAACCGCTCGTCTCGACAAGTTCTTCAACGGAGACGCCCAAATAGCCGGCTTCACTCAGGTTGCCAATGATAAGACTGCCGATCTTCTCCTCCTCCTTTGAGGGAGATACCATTAACAGTTGCCAAAGGAGATGTTCACGCAAGGATTTTCTTGACGCTGAAAAGAACTCGTAATTGGTCGTCTCCTTCACTTCGATATCGGAGTGAGATACTCCGGGTGAACTGTATTCATTAAAATAAACGCTCCAGTCAATATCCTCATGGATCTTTTCTACTATGGTCACTTCTTCCATTGATGGTAAATCGACACTTTCCGTATCAGATTTCTCAAGCGGCTGTTCGTCAACGGCAACTTCCTGAGCCTCTTCGAGTGCCGGATTTTCCTCCAGCTCCTGTTGAATCGTATCCATCAACTCCAGTCTGGACAGTTGCAGAAGCTTGATCGCCATCTGAAGTTGCGGAGTCATGACCAACTGTTGGGTCAGTTTAAGCTGCTGTCGTAATTCAAGTGCCATTTTATAACCTGAACTCGTCTCCTAAATATATTCGCAGAGCGGTTTCGCTTGAAGCTATTTTTTCGGGGGTGCCGGATTCAATAACCTTGCCGTCATTTAATATATATGCTTTATCACAAACTTCAAGAGTTTCCCTTACATTATGATCAGAGATAAGGATGCCGATACCTCGCTTTTTAAGATGACCGATAATATTTTTAATGTCGATGACCGCCAACGGGTCTATACCTGCAAAAGGCTCATCCAAAAGAATAAATGACGGGCTTGTGGCAAGCGCGCGTGTAATCTCAAGACGCCGTCTTTCTCCTCCGGATAGCAGGTTGGCTTTTTGTTTTGAAAGGTGCCGTATGCCCAGTTCATCAAGAAGTTTATTTGCGTGGTCCTCCTGTTCCGTTTTTGACATGGGAAGGGTTTCAAGGATCGCCATGACATTCTGTTTTACGGTCAGTTTTCTAAATACCGAAGTTTCCTGTGGTAAGTAGCCGACACCCTTTCGCGCCCTCAAATACATGGGATAGTCGGTGATATCTTCATCATCGAGCAAAACCTTCCCGCCATCCGGCTTTATCATCCCGATCGTCATGTAAAAAGTAGTGGTTTTCCCAGCACCATTCGGCCCCAGAAGGCCAACGACACCACCGCTTTCAATCTCCAGGCTTACAGAGTTTACAACCGGCCTTCCACTATAGGTCTTGACCAGATTTTCAAGAAAAAGAGTGGCCATATTATTTAAGATTCTTCTCCAGATTAGTTGTAGAAAGTCCTGCCTACAAGGCATACAAGCCTGCCTGAGGTTTACCCGCCCCTGGAGGGCAGACAAGGATTCGAGGATTCAAGGGGCCAACTGTTTTTTTTCTAATGCTATTATCAACATTTGAAGGCACAGACACGGCGGATCTTCTTATTTGAGATGTCAGACCCTACCTTTCTTCTTTCGGGGCTTTTTGTTATTTTATAAATATCCAAACAGAGTTCATAAGATTTCTGCCATACTTTTCATTCTTTTTATTTCTAAGCATTTCTCTCGAACCGCTCGGCTGAGCTCGCCGCAAGCCCTTAAACCCTCGATGCCTTGAATCCTAAAATCTCTCAGCATATCACTTGAATCCTTGACCCCTTGAATCCTTCCAAAATTATTGGAAAAAGGCCATTTCTGGATGGAAACTAATTAATTCCCTTCTCTCCGGAATGAATAACAGCCTCCACCTGTTTGTTACTGCCTCCTTCAACAACAATTTTACCATCAGTTCGGTAATATATTATTTTTTCACCGGAAATATAATCGGTTCCGCTGGTGACCTTTGAACCGGCGCCGGACAGGACAAGGACCCTGGTTTCTGTAGTGTATACTGCATGCCGAGCAACTGCAACCCTGTTTTCGAAGTGTATTTTCACATTTCCATCTGCAACAATTTTATCTATCGATTCCTCACTCGGAGAACCGCCGGCTTTACCTTTCGGACCGCTTTTATAAAAAACTTTGAGCTGATCCGCCATAATAACAGTATCCCCCTGGGTTGCTTTAACATTTCCGCTGAATTCGGCAAACCTGGCTTCGCTGTCCGAAATTAGCCTTTCTGCTGTAATGCGGATTTTTTCGTCGCTGCTGTCTGTCCGTGAGGCGCTATCGCCTGCTTCATCACCCGCATACAGGCAAATCGTTAAGAAGAGGGTTGACAGTATAAAAGCCGCAGCCCAGATATAATATGATCGACAACGATGTTGATTACAGCCTGATATGTTCACTGAAGATTCCTTCCACGTTCCCCTCAAACAATGTTCTGTTTGTACTCAGATTCAATGACATGGCATCGGCCACAAGATCGAACGAATTTCCAATAATTTTCACCGGGACTTTTGAAAAAATGATGCGTTGGTCATGCTCATAATGCAGGCTCTCCGCATTCAGTCTGTAAATGTCACTTTTCATTTCAACATTGCCCGTAACCTCAATGTCATTTGAATCTGTTTTTAGTATGCCTCGATCCGCCTTAAGGTACACCCGCTTGTTGTCCTTAAGAAAAAAAAGTACAGATAGATCATCGAAAACCGCCTGTCTCTCTGCCTCAACATAGTGTGCCGATCGGGCATCCAGACTCCACTCCTTTACACCGTTCCGTGTGGCTGTCTGATGAACCTTGCCGATGGATATGTTTGCATCATCGCCCGGAGAAGTTGAAATACTGTTGTTGCGTGCATTCATCGCCTGCCGATAGTTGATAAAAACAACCACCGTGACGCTGATTGTAATTACGATAACCGAAACCAATAAGAGTTTCAGCTTCTTGACTCTATTTAATGGCATCGATAAGCTACCCGAATTCCTTAACAGTAGGCGACAAGGTGCAAATGAGTAGAATATCCTCCCGTATAGCGAACGGCCTCAGGAAGTCCCCTTGACGGGGGCATCACACCGGGTTTGGAGACCGTCGCTATTTACAGCTATTGAATGTCCAATATCCAACACGGAATGTCGAATGATGAAGTGTTCTCTTCTCGGCCGTTGGCATATGACAGTACTCAATTTCACGGAAAATCCAACCCATAGATTATCGAGCTGTTTTCCTTCGATATTCGACATTCGATATTGGGTATTGGATATTGAATTCACCTACTGAGTTACAAGTATCTTCCCAAGATATTGTCCCACAGCCCCTGGGCCTTTAAAATCGCTTCGCAGACCTCCCTTACGGCACCGGACCCGCCGATCGCCGATGTAACCATTGCTACGTTATCAAGGACGGCTTCATGGGCATCGGCCACGGCGATCGCAAGCCCGATCTTTTTCATCAATGGAAGGTCAACGAGATCATCCCCGACAAATGCTATTTCTTCAACCGACACACCGGTCTGTTCTATTATAGAATCGAGTAAGGTGTCTTTCTCCCTCACACCTTCAAATACATGGTCAATACCCAGATCTCTGCACCGATGGCGAAGCGCTTTTGAAGTTCTGCCCGTGGCGATACATACCTTAATCCCCGCATCCATAAGCAGTCTGAGACCAAGGCCGTCCTTTACATTAAATACCTTGGCCTCCGCACCGTTATCATTATATGTAATGCTGCCATCGGTAAGCACTCCGTCCACATCAAGGATCAACAGCCTTATCCGTTTCAACTTGTTTGTCACTTCCAAATCCGCGCCGCTCATGCCTCGAACCTATATCACTTTCCGAATTTCCATGAGTCGGGAAAGCAGCTCATAGAGCGTATCGAGTTTTAAGGAGTTGGGGCCGTCACAAAGCGCCTTGTCAGGATCCGTGTGAACCTCCATAAATATTCCGTCTGCTCCTGCAGCTACGGCCGCCTTGGCAAGAACTGGAGCAAACTCCCGCTGTCCGCCGGAACTCGTACCTGCCCCCCCTGGAAGCTGAATACTGTGCGTCACATCGAATATCACCGGCCACCCCATATCCTGCATTATCTTTATTCCGCGAAAATCCGCCACCAAATTATTGTATCCGAACATCGTCCCCCGTTCGGTGATGAGGGCTTGCCTGTTTCCAGTGGAGGTCACCTTTTCCACAACATTCAACATGTCCCACGGGGCAAGAAACTGGCCCTTTTTGATATTTACCGGCTTTCCCGTCCTGGCGACCTCTAAAACAAAATCGGTCTGTCTGCATAAAAAGGCAGGGATCTGGATGATATCCAGTATGCGGGCGGCAGCGGCAATTTCATTTGTTCTATGGACATCTGAAAGGATTTTAACGTCAAGCTCGGACTTGATACGTTCCAGAATATCAAGCCCATCCTTTATCCCGGGGCCCCTGAAGGAATGAATTGATGTTCGGTTTGCCTTGTCATAGGAAGCCTTGAATATAAAAGGCAGACCCAGTTTTTGGGTAAGTTCTTTCAAAAATCGAGCGATTTCCAGCGTTGTTTCATAATCTTCTATCACACAAGGCCCCGAGATCAACACAAGGGGGGCGCCCTTCCCGATAGTGATATTATCCATCTTTATAATATTGCCCATATTCTCTGCTTTTCGGCTTCAGCCTTGCGGTTTCCGGCATCTCTAAAACTTTTATCGTGTGGGCAGTTAAAAGTCAAGAAACGAAAAAGAGGCCTTGATTACCGCCTTTATAACTGTTATTGTTCGGGCTTTATAATCAAATGAAAGGGGTAGTGTAACCTATTGAGAGCTATACATAAAATTTTTAAATCCTGGCTGATTGTTGTTGTATTGTTAATCATTGTCCCACCTGTTGTATGGATCCTGTTCGTAAAACTGGAAGGCGAAAAACCGTCTCTCAAAATAGACCTCACATCCCCTTCATTACGAGCGTCTCAATCGATTTCCGTTTCAGTGTCTGACAGCAAAAGTGGTTTACGAAGAATATGGATTGGACTCTTAAAAGACGGCAGGGAAATCACTTTGCTCGAAAAGGACTATTCTCTAGAAGGCTTTCTTTCCGGCGGAAAGACACGTCAAGCTTCCCATACGGTTAAAATCGAGCCAGGGAAAATGGGAATCGCCGACGGCAAAGCAATCCTGCGCATGGTTGCAAGGGATTTTTCCTGGCGCGGATGGTGGCACGGAAATCAGACCTATATCGAAAAGGAGGTAATGATCGACACGAAGCCTCCCGGGGTCGCCATTCTGAGCAGGCTTCACAACATAAGGCAGGGCGGATCGGGCCTTGTCATCTATAGGACCTCCGAACCGTGTTTAAAAAGCGGTGTCCATGTCGGTGACAACTTTTTCCCAGGGCATTCAGGATATTTTAAAAACAAGAATGTATTACTGGCCTTTTTCGCCCTGAACTACAAGCAAGGCCCCGGCACTGAACTCTTTGTTGAAGCGACCGATTATGCGGGCAACAGCAACAGAGCGGGCTTTCTTCATTATATCAAGCGGAAAGCCTATAAAAATGATTTAATAAATATCTCAGACAGATTCCTTCACTGGAAGATGCCTGAATTTGATATTAAAAATCCAACAGATTCTAAAATGCTCCTGGCTGACAAATTTCTCAAGGTCAATCGCGACCTTCGAAAGGCCAACTACGAGCAAATTACAGGCCTGGCGGAAAATACGGATAGGATCATGCACTGGGAAGGGGCATTTCTAAGGCTGCCCAATTCAGCAAGAAAAGCAGGGTTTGCTGATCACCGTGTTTATAAATATAAAGGCCAAAAAATAGATCGCCAGGTTCACCTGGGAATTGATTTGGCCTCTGTAGCAAACTCGCCGGTTCCGGCATCGAATAACGGAAAAATTCTATTCGCCGGACCCGTCGGCATTTATGGAAATACGGTGGCTATCGATCATGGTTTTGGTCTACTGAGCATGTATTCCCATTTAAGCAGCATTAACGCCCAGGAGGGACAGATGGTTTCAAAAGGTGAAATCATTGGCTACACCGGAACCACGGGGCTTGCCGGTGGAGATCATCTTCATTTCAGCCTGCTCGTGCATAATACCTTTGTAAACCCGATTGAATGGTGGGACGCAACCTGGATAAGAAACAACGTTTTAACAAAGATCGAGACTGTAAAATCCAGATTGGATGAAGGATAGAAGGATGAAGAAATATAAGATCAACAAAAGCTACCAGGAAATCAACAACAAGATCAAGTCCGGTGAGGTTGCTGTGGTAACCGCCGAAGAGATGATTGGTATCGTTGATGAAGAAGGGCCGGTTGAGGCTGCAAGGCGTGTTGACGTTGTGACAACCGGTACCTTCGCGCCCATGTGTTCATCCGGCGCATTTATCAATTTCGGGCATGCCGTTCCAACCATAAAGGCCTCCAAGGTGTGGCTGAACAATGTCCCTGCATATGCGGGAGTGGCCGCGGTTGATTGCTATATCGGGGTCACTGAACTTTGCGAAGACGATCCATTGAACATGGTTTATCCGGGGGAATTTAACTATGGCGGCGGCCATGTTATTCAAGATCTGGTTTCAAATAAAAAGGTGCATTTAAAGGCAACAGGTTATGGAACAGATTGTTATCCCAACCGGATGGCTGAAAAAGAGATTAAGCTTCACACGCTTCCCGGCGCTACACTCTGCAGCCCGAGAAACGGTTACCAGAATTATAACTGTGCCGTAAACCTGACCAACAAAACAATATATACTTACATGGGCACTTTGAAACCCAAAGCAGGTAACGCAAACTATTGCTCGGCAGGTCAGTTGAGCCCGCTTTTTAATGACCCATATTACAAGACCATCGGCCTCGGGACCCGAATTTTTCTTGGGGGCGGCGAAGGATACGTTACATGGCATGGGACCCAGCATAAACCTTCCGTGAAAAGGACCCGAAAGGGGATTCCGGTTTCACCTGCCGGTACGTTGTGGGTTATGGGAGACCTGAAAAAAATGAAGCCCAAGTGGCTTGTTGCAGTGAGCCTCCGGGGTTATGGGGCCTCGCTCTCCGTCGGTATAGGTATTCCCATCCCCATATTAAACGAAGAGATGGCCAAGTTTACATCAATATCGGACGAGGAGATATTTACCCAGATCGTCGATTATGGACATGACTACCCAAACGGTATATCCAAAAGTTATGGTCAGGTCAGTTACGCCGAACTCAAAAGCGGCCATATCAAATTTAAGGGAGAAAATGTGCCGACGGTTCCGCTATCCAGTCTTGTCCGAGCGCGCGAGATTGCCGAAATATTGAAAGATTGGATTTCCAAAGGCAAGTTTTCACTCGGGGAACCGCAGTTCACTTTGCCGACTTAACCCGAATATCGCATAAAATATTAGACGTTCGGCCACCGCAATAAAATTGTTACGACAACCTTTTAGTGTTTACCGAATATATGCCTGATACCATACGAGCCTTTATTGCCATTAAGCTTCCGGAAAAAATCACTGTTTCTATCAGCAAAATCCAGGAAGATCTAAAGTCTTATGGTTTTAACGTGAAGTGGGTCCGACCGGAGAACATCCATCTGACACTCAAATTTTTAGGCAACACAGACCGCGCTGATACGGAAAAGGTTGGCAGCGCAATATCCGAGTCTGTAAAAACATATGCCCCTTTGTCACTCATTGCAAAAGGTATCGGCGTCTTTCCGAACATAAAGCGACCCCGCGTGATATGGACCGGAGTTGCCGAACAACACAACCGGTTGGCCGGTTTGCAAAGACACCTTGATGGTCATTTGGAATCCATCGGTTTCCCAAGAGAAAAAAGACCCTTTAAAGGGCATCTTACCATTGGGCGAGTCAAACAACGCATGGATTCAAACAGACTGATGCAAGCGATGAAAGAATATGCCACGTTTGAATCAGGAACATTTATCGTCAACGAAATTGTCTTGTTTAAAAGTGAGCTCCACCCGACAGGAGCCGTTTATACACAGCTGATGAGCGCATCCTTGAAAAAGTAAAAGAATCATCTCCAAAAGAGTTGGTGATTTTCAAAGGATTCAATGGGTCAAGGCTTGCCTGCCTCGGGCATGGGTCCAAGGGTTCGAGTGAAATGCTTGATAAATTAGGATTCAAGGATTCGAGTGAAAAGCTTAAAAATAAAAAGCTGGGGGCTGACATCTCAGATCATAAGGGCTGCTGTGTCAAATCCTTTAAATATCGCAGGAGGATATGGCAGAAAGACAACTGCGGACGACTTGAGGGCATTATGTTGTCTATGGCTCTATTTTCGAATTGGAAACCCGGCTCCTGCTTTCAGGTGATTTAAATGACGCAAATAAAGAACATTACAAGGTTCTCAGGGATGATGCAGAGGAAGTTGAAAGGATGCTTTAAGCACTGATAAAATCGCTGGAGAACAAACACTTGAGCCCTTGGACCCTTGAATCCCTGAACCCTCTTCTCCAGCTAAACCGGAGAAGAACCAAATAAAATAACTTTAACTCGCTTTAGACACTTTAACTTTAGCCACTTCGATGAGGAGGATATCATGGGCATTTCACCGGACAAAGAAAAGGCAGTCGAAACTGCCATGGTTCAGATCGAACGACAGTTCGGCAAAGGTTCCATTATGAAACTGGGGAGCAGTCCAATTATCGATGTTCCCGCAATACCGACCGGCTCCCTTGCGCTTGACAAAGCCCTGGGGGTGGGGGGCCTTCCCAGGGGCAGGGTTATTGAAATATTCGGGCCGGAATCTTCCGGTAAAACAACACTGGCGCTTCATGCTATAGCCAACGCGCAAAAGCAGGGCGGTATCGTTGCATTTATCGATGCTGAGCATGCCCTTGACACCGCATATGCAAAAAGCCTTGGGGTTGACTGCGATGATCTTTTGGTGGCCCAGCCGGATACGGGTGAGCAGGCGCTCGAAATTACGGATATGCTGGTAAGAAGCGGCGCCATCGACATTATCGTCATCGACTCGGTTGCGGCGCTGGTTCCCAGAGCGGAGATTGAAGGGGAAATGGGCGATTCCCATATGGGACTGCAGGCCAGACTCATGTCCCAGGCATTGAGAAAGCTGGCAGGCACCATCAGCAAGACCCTGACGGCTGTCATTTTCATTAACCAGATCCGAATGAAAATCGGTGTTGTATTCGGAAATCCGGAAACAACAACCGGAGGAAATGCGCTAAAATTCTATTCTTCAGTCAGACTTGACATTCGACGTATCGGCGCTATTAAAGATGGACAGGAGGTGGTCGGTAATCGCACAAGGGTTCGGGTGGTTAAAAACAAGATGGCACCGCCTTTTATGGATGCTGAATTCGATATTCTATATGGTGAAGGAATATCACAGGCCGGCGAGCTTATCGACATCGGCGTGGAAAAAGGGGTGGTTGATAAAAGCGGCTCCTGGTATTCGTACGGCGGGGAGCGAATCGGTCAGGGACGCCAAAATGTCCAGAATTTCTTAAAGGAAAATCAGGATATGTACAACGCTGTGTTGACAAAGGTCAAAGAAGCCTTGGGGCTTTCCGAAAAACAGGATGAAAAGGTCCAGGATGATTCGAAAGGCAAGTAAAACCCTATTTCATCCCCTGGTAATCGTTTTAGAAACAATAATGGATACGCACAAAGAAAATGGAGATAGCAATGACGGGTAACGATGTTCGCAAACTATTCCTCGATTATTTCAAGAAACACACCCATCAGGTGGTCAGGAGCTCGTCTCTTGTCCCCAGCGACGACCCTACCCTGCTGTTTGTAAATTCCGGCATGGTGCAGTTTAAGCGTTGCTTTTTGGGCGAAGAAAAAAGGGGCTACGTCCGGGCGGCCACGTCCCAGAAATGCGTTCGCGCCGGCGGCAAGCACAACGACCTGGAGAACGTCGGCTACACCGCCCGGCACCATACTTTTTTCGAGATGCTGGGCAACTTTTCTTTTGGAGATTATTTTAAGGAAAAAGCCATCGATTTTGGGTGGGACCTGCTGACCAACGGCTACGGACTGCCGGAAGACAAACTCTGGGTTTCGATTTATCTCGATGATGACGAGGCCCATGAACTCTGGCACAAAAACATCGGGGTGCCCGAGGAAAAGATTTTACGCTTTGGTGAAGAGGATAATTTCTGGGCAATGGGCGATACCGGACCCTGCGGCCCCTGTAGTGAAATCCACATGGATCGCGGAGAGGAATATGGATGCGACCGACCGGACTGCGCGGTGGGGTGCGAATGCGACCGCTTTTTAGAGATCTGGAACCTGGTATTTATGCAGTTCAACCGAGACCCCTCCGGAAAGATGGACCCGCTTCCAAAACCGAGCATTGATACCGGGATGGGGCTGGAACGGCTGGTGGCCCTTATTCAGGATGCGCCCACAAACTATGACACCGACCTGATCCGGCCCATCATGCAGAAAGTCGAAGATCTTGCCGAGAAGCAGCTGGGCCAGTCGTGGGAAGCGGATGTGGCCATGAAGGTTATTGCTGATCACAGCCGGGCAGCGGCATTTCTTATTGGAGACGGAATTCTTCCTTCCAACGAAGGCAGAGGATATGTGCTGCGTCGGATCATGCGCCGGGCCATACGTTACGGCCGAAACATCGGCCTGATCGAACCGTTTCTGCACAAAACCGCGGCAGTCGTTTTTGACATCATGGAACCCGAATACCCTGATCTTGTCGACGCCAAAGCCTATATCACCAATGTGATCAATAACGAGGAAGTCCGATTTTCAGAAACCCTGGATCACGGTCTCAAAATCTTGAACGACGGCCTTGCAAATCTTAAAGCCAAGGACCAGACCAAAGTTCCGGGGGATTTGATTTTTAAACTCTACGACACCTATGGGTTCCCGGTCGATATTATCCAAGACGTGGTCAGAGACGAAAATCTGGATCTGGATATGAAAGGCTATAACCAAGCCATGGAAGCGCAGCGGGCCAAATCCAGATCAGTGACGGCGTTTACCGAAATCAGCGAGGCCTACAAAAACCTTTCAACTCAGGGTGTCATCCCGGAATTCGTCGGCTACGATACGAAAACCCTCGAATCCAAGGTTCTACTCCTGGTTCAAGACGGCAAGGAAGTGTTCGAGGCCGGCAGCGGCCAGAGCGTTGAAGTCGTTACCGAAGCAACACCCTTTTACGGTGAGGCCGGCGGCCAAGTCGGCGACGCCGGAAAAATCACTGCACCGGATCTTGAAGTTGTAATCACCGATACAATCAAAGATCCGACCGGCATTACCATCCACAAAGGAGACATCTTTTCCGGAAGCATTAAGCAAGGGCAGAATGTCACCCTGACGGTCGACGAAACCACGCGCAGTGCCACTGAATGTAGTCATACCGCCACCCACCTGCTTCATTTTGCGCTGCGAAAGGTTCTGGGTGATCATGTCAAACAGTCCGGCTCTCTAGTGGCACCGGACAGGCTGCGCTTTGATTTCACTCATTTTTCCCTCACCACTCCTGAAGAGCTTACGGAAATTGAAACCATTGTGAACCAGCGCATACGCGACAACGTATCGGTGGAGACTGTGGAAATGGATGCCGAGGATGCTTTTAAAACAGGGGCCACCGCCCTCTTTGAAGAAAAGTACGGCGACCGGGTCCGGATGGTTTCCCTGGACGACTTCAGCAAGGAGCTTTGCGGCGGAACCCATGCAGGAGCCACCGGGAACATCGGCCTTTTCAAGATCATCGAAGAATCAAGCGTGGCTTCCGGCGTACGGCGAATCGAGGCGCTGACCGGCAAAGCTGCGTTTGCTCATATCCAGAGAACCGATAAGCTGCTGGGTGATACCGCCCGTCTGCTCAAAGCGCGATCCGACGCTGTGCCCCAGAGAATTGAAAAAATGCTGTCTCTTCAGAAGTCCATGGAGAAAGAAATCGAACAGCTAAAGGTCAAGATTGATTCCAAATCAACAGAGACCCTTGAAGATGCGATTCAAAACATTGGCGGCATTAAGGTTCTGGTAAAAAAAGTCTCGGTCGACACGCCGGCCGCGCTCAGGAATCTTGCTGATAGATTTAAAGACAAGATAAAATCGGGTATTGTTGTGCTCGGAAGTGTCGCGGAATCCAAGGTGCTCCTCATTGTAGTGGTGACAAAGGACCTTACAGATCGTTATCACGCCGGAAATATTGTCAAGGAAATTTCAACAGTGGTTAACGGTGGGGGGGGTGGAAGACCGGATATGGCCCAGGCCGGCGGTACGAAGCCCGAAAAACTGGATCAGGCCCTGGAAAGGGCGTATGAAGTGGTGGAAAAATCGTAGCAATATCGTCAGTGAGTTTTATCCAGCACAGCAAGAGGCATCAGGAAGCCCCCACAAGATGGGGGCATCACTTCTGGCTCTGGAAAGAGTCGCTTGCTGACAGATTCTGAATATCCGATTTCGAACAAGGAATGTCGAATAGAGTACAAACTATAACCTATCTCAAAAAAAAGATTGGGGTTCAGGGCAAGGCGCGAAACGGTAAAAAAGCGGAGCATACACGTAGTATGTGAGCATTTTGAACCGTTTCGCAACACCGCCATGGGCACTTAGATTGTTTTTGAGATAGGTTCTAAATTCCTTTCAGCACATCGATCATGCTGAACACCCTTCCCTTCTCACCTGCTTTTACTTTTTCGTCCAGATAAACAACCGCGTCAAGGCTCCCTTTGGCGTAGACATCCCGGCCGTTTATGTTGTGTGTAAACTCTAATTGCACGGTCTTGTCACCTGACATCAGAGAATATGTATGCCACCCGTGCCCGCCCAAGTATTCCGCCGGAATTCCCCACACGTTTTTCTGTGTTTCCGGGTCGCGTTCCATCTGTATATCCTTGCCGCCAAAAGGAACGCCCAGATCGTTAAAATATTTTACCATCGCCTTTGCAGTTCCGCTGGTGTCAGCCTTTCCTTTCTGATGGCTTTCTCTAATTTCAAGGGAATACCCCTTGAAAATGTCAGGAAAATTATCGGCCGCATATTCCATCATGGCCTGGAATCCAACAATCTGTTTGGCCATGTTCGGCGCGATGACCGCCGGGATAGATGATGCGTTCACCGTCTCCTGCAAAAGCTTTCTGTCACCGCCGGTCGTGCCCATCACAAAGGGAAGGCCCTGCTTGCAGTAAAACTCGGCGTTGCTGTTTACCGCGGACGGAAGCGCAAAATCCACGCTGATAAAAGCGCCGTGTTTTTCTTTTATCCCTGTCATGACCGCTTCCCGGACCTCCGGACGAGCAAGGCGGAAGGTAACCGAATCGACAACACATTCGGGTTCTGTTATTTCCGGGCCGGTCAGTGATTCCGGAATCAGTTCAAACCGGTCGTCATCCAGCGCGAATCTTGCCACATTCGTCGCCATGTTACCGGGAAGGCCGTTGACCATGACTTTTATGCGGTTCATCATCTTTCACCTCCGAAATTGGGTTTATTTCCATCCAGAAATGGTCCTTTTCCCGATGAACGGCGTTCTCCGCGGATTTCCGTCTGCGGCGTACAATATGTACGCCGCAACGCAAACCCTTGTGCCTGCCCCGTGAAATGCGAAGCTTATTTAACTGGGGCGGCATTGTTCATCGAAAAAATTACGCCTTTCTGAATAGAAAACTGTTTAATGCCCATTATATAGATACGGACAGATAGGTTGTATACACTGCCTTCTTGTCAGGCCGTAGCGTATAGCGAAGGCTGATCATCCCTGCAGAAAGTTTCAAAGTATTCAGGCGAAGGCGAATAAAATCTCTACTTTGTGTCTTAGTGTCTTAGTGGTAAAAATTTTGGGTTGAGGTATGACCGAATTAAGTATAACAGAAATGCCGTATTCCTGCAAATACCGGTTTATACCTGAATTTTGCACGGTCATAGTCTTTCAGCCAAGGCCTTCAATTTGGGAAATCCCGAATCTTCCAAAAATGACAAATTGCGTTTTAGGGTTTTTACGGCGATCGGTATGTATTCTTCAAAGTGGGTTTTCCCCTTCTCTCGGCTCAAATACCCGAAAGCGCCCAGCATCTGGAGATTCCGCGTTATCGAGCAGTACTTAAAGCAGGAGCGGAACGCATCCGGGTCGACCCTGATGTAAGCGGAAAGCCTTTCAACACAGTAGTCGAATAACAGGTTCTGCGTGTTTTCGGGCAGTTCGACATATGGATCAATCAGCAGCGCTGCTAGGTCATACTGGACCGGTCCTATTCGTCCACCCTGAAAATCGATACAATAAAAATTGGCATTTTTAACCATGACATTTCGCGATTGCATGTCTCGGTGCATAAATCCGTTGACTGCAAATTCCATTGTTCTGTCTGCGAGAGAAATAAATTCATGCTCAAAATCTTCGAAATATGAATCCATTTTCAGATATCCCCTTAAGAAAGCATCAACAAAATAGCGGCATTCCTTTTCGAGTATGAGCTCCCGGTCGTAAAAAGGGGTTTGATATGCCCAGGACAGGTCAAAATCTTCTGCACCGGAAATCGACAGTTCGACAAGAATGTCAATAACGGACATGTAATGCTTGACAATTTCATCGGGGTCTTCTGCGTTCCGGACAACTTTCTGAAGATTGACATCTCCCAGATCCTCCATGAAAACCAGGCCTGAAAATGTGTCATAAAGCTGGATCTTAGGCACGGGCATACCCTTGTCATGGAGATGCCGGCCAATGGCGATGAATGAATCGATTTCCCCTGTAGCGCGCTTTGTTTTAATGCCGTGATCCGCCATAATAATAGACCGATTTCCCGCGGTCAGGCGGTACCAGGCTCTGTCTGATCCATCTCCCTTAAGATGGGTTTTCTCCATATTTTTTCCCACATGCCCCGGGAATGCCAGCTTGAACACTTCGGAGGCCATATTTTCAAGAACCGTTTCCCTGTATCTTGCCGGTGATCCGATATCCTTCCAGTAGCTTTTTTCGGGCGTATATGCCTTTATCTTTCTCATTTCTTTTAGCAGCTTGCCGTACACGTCAACGCTGTTTGAAAATTCATTGAATGGAATGTAACCCAAAACTTCCGAATCCAGCACCTGTATGCCGGTAAAAGTAAGTTTTTGGGTATAAACGGAAGATGCTTTCTTTTCCAGCTCGTAAAAATCGATGACAAAATTGTCCTGACTGATGAATACGCTGTTAAACTCGGGGTCATCATGGAGCACCAGTGTGGCCGGATGGTTATGACTTAGGTGAAAATCATAGACCTTTCGTAAATCAATGTCTGTAACAATATCACTGTTGATGACGAGAAAGGGATTCTCATCCCAAAAGTCCGCCACATTTTTTATGGCGCCCCCTGTACCGAGAATGACAGGTTCATGCCGGGTGTAAACCGGAATGGAATAGTTCTGGTTGGAAATAAAGGAATCAATCCTCTGATGCAGATGGTGGGTGTTAATGATAATCCCTTGACAGCCGGCTTTCTCCAGACTGCGGATAATGATATCCAGCAAAGGACGCCCCGCGATGGTAAAAAGCGGCTTGGGGGTGTGTTCAGTAAAAGGGAGAAGTCGCGTGCCAAAGCCTGCGGAAAGAATGATTGCCTTCATATTTAGGATCTCTATTGAGCAAAAACAGACTTTATGCAAAACCGTCAACTTTACGCCGGCGGCTCCGGTCATATTCTCTGCTACAAATTCAGATGGTCCAGGTATCTTCGGATTGTATCATAATAGAATTCAATCTTCTCTTTGTTATCTGATCCCTTCACACCATGGAACGTAAAAAAGTCGGCAGCATTTTGAAAGTTGATTTTTGAAAGCGCCTCTTTGTGTTCGATTTTCCTGTTTTTGTACATGCGGTTTCCCATGGCTTCGTTTTTCTTCAACCGTTCCTTGGGTTTAATGGAATTCTGCGGGTATTTCATGTAGAAATGCAAAACAACCCAGTAGGACTCAAAATACGTTTTCAGAAAACAGGTAAAGCATTTAAGTTTTCTGAACCCCGCGGAGGTCAGGTTGTATGTGTCCGGCATAGTGGGATGCGGCATGAGTATGGCATCGTCAATGAACACCTTTATGCTTTTCCGAACATAGTATTCAGCTGTTTTTTCAATATCGTATGCAAACTCGTATTTAAAAAAATCCTGAAGGAACGTGTAGGTGGCATGGAGATCGGAAGCGGAAAACTGAAAGGCATCCTTCTCAAGGATGGCAAGGGATGTGAATGCCGCGGGTATAAAATGGGCAACGCAGTTGTTTTTATAATATTCAAGGTTCAACCGCTTTCCTTCATTGACCGTGAATTGTGTATCCGGTGATTGACTCCCTTTCTCTCCGGGAATGCGGCCAATAAATTTTCTTTGAACATATGAATCCAGGACGTGATCGACAGCATTGGCTTGATTCATAAGAAGGGTGTCGGACAGTGCGACCTTCTGTGAGAACAGGTATGCCATGTAGGTTTCTATTCGAAACATCAGCTGTTCATATGAAAACCGCTTCTTTGAGGTGTTCAGCAAGGCACTGGCGACAACGCCATGCGCTGTTACGACAGAAACGTTGTTAATGGCGTTAATCATCCGGTGCCCCAAATTACGGCAAAGGGCGTTCTGTTCCTTGGAGGTCATATCTTCCAGAGGAGTCCCTTCCTGAGACAAGACCTCTCTGAGCGATATCGGTTCATGGAACTTAAGGTATACTCTGCCATATTTTCTCTCCAGAAACTTTCTCGCTTTTAACACTTGCCACAGGCTTTCAGGCTTTTTTTGTCCGCCTTCAAGTTCATTTAGATACGAACTTTCCTCCAGAACTCTGTCATAGCCTATGTAGATCGGAACAAATATCATGTCTTCACAGGCCTTGTTTTTATAGGCATTGAGAAGAATAGAAAGCAATCCAAGTTTGGGCAGGATCATTTTGCCGGTTCGACTTCTCCCGCCTTCAATGAAGAATTCGATATTGAAACCTTCTTCAAGCAGTCTGTGAATATACTCTGAAAAAACCCTTGAATATAGCAAGGCTCCCCTGAAGGTCCGTCTGATAAAAAAGGCGCCGGCTCCCCTGAAAATGGGTCCTATGGGCCAGAATGAAAGATTTTTCCCCGCAGCTACGTGAGGACAGGGCATATTATTCTTGTATAAAAGGTATGACAATACCAGATAATCGATATGACTCCTGTGACACGGAATGAGGATCAAAGGTCCTTTTTGAGACATGCTTTTTACCCTGTTGAGCATCGTATCATTGACCGTGATCCCTTCAAACATCGTGTTGAAAACCCACCGGAGCACCACTTCAGCTATTTTTATGATAACGATATTGTATTTAGCGGAAATCTCATCAAGGTATGAGTTGGCTTTTTTATATACTTTCTGAATCGGAATATTTTTTTTATTTGAATATCTTTTCAAGAAACCTCGAAAGCGATCATTTGTCAGGATAGCCTCCTTCAATTCCACTTGAGATTTCAGTATCGGCCCAGTGATGCTCTGTCGATGGCGGTTTATTTGAAGTAAAAGTTGACGTCTCAGGGCAAGTGACTGAGACTCGATGCTCAACCCCTGATTTTCCTTGAGTTCAAGAAACGATTTCAGGTTGACCGGTTCGGATATTTCCGCAAAAACCGTATCGGGCTTTCTAAATAATGTAACGAGGCGTCTTATGATTCCCGGTCTTTCTCCGGAACCAAAAAAAATGTCGATGAAACTCGGAATCGATCGGGAAGGTTCCTTGCCGAAAAACATGAGTTGAGGAATAAGATAGATGGGGCGGTCTATCGATTGTTGCATCTCGATAAGATATTGGATCGGATCTCCCTTTGCTTTGACAAATCTGCGGTAGAAGCCTTTTTTGCCAATCAGAGAGAGCGAAGCCGTCCGTCCGTTAATCAGTTCCTCTCTGAAATACCCGCTGGTATACGGGTTAGGAAAAGCAAAATTCCGAAAGAAACAATCGATGTGTGCAATCAGAATCCTGATGATTTGTAATACCGGCTGCCAGATAAATACCTTGTAGTCAAATCCGATTTCAGGAAACGGAAGGTTATCCTCTTGGAAACGGGTGTGAGAAAAGAGGTATCCAAAATAACTTTTGTATTTTGTAACATAAACAATAATGGCATCTTTTCGGATATTTTGAACATGAGAAATTTGATCTTTGTTAACCTTGATACCTGAAAAGAAAAGCTTCAGTATCAAGTTTGACAAAAATCCTTTTTTTCCGGGAAGATAGCAGGAAAAATGGTTCCGTGACCCCCCCAGAGCGATATCGACGAATCTCCGCAGGCGCGTTCCTGTTTTTTCCGACTCTAATTTTGGCATTTTTGTCATAGCTGACGACTCTATCTCGTTACACAGGAAATACGATGTAAAGAATCCGGACCCAGAGGATCCGGCTTTGATATAACCCCTGGAAGGGGATATTTTACCACTGAAAGGATTAAATCCGAAATTCGAATATCGAAATCCGAAACAAATCTTAAATTCGAATGCTCAAATACTCAAAACAATCAAGAAAGTATTAATTCCACAAAGGTGAATTTGTTTTGAACATTAGAATTTTGGTCATTAGAATAAAATAGGTGTGGAGACTTATTTATAACTTGTTTTAACTATCCGGCGTTAAACGGTTATGGCAATCTGTTAATTTCCGGGCATCTTTTTTTTTACGAGCCCTTATATACGAGTTTTATCCGCCTTTGGCGTGATTGCACGGTTTGATATCGGATTATCCACGGAGCGATTTAAGCGTAAAAACACTCGACGCCTTGAATCCTTGACTCCCTTCTGCCCACTCAACGGAAGAAAGCCAAAATTTTTAAGTTAACAAAAATGAAAAATGATTGCAATCATTAATTCAACATCTCATGTCGAATAAAATATTAATATAATTAAGCTGTTATGCCTTCTTCCTGCCGGATATTTATTTGCTTCACCAAGATACGCTCTGGCCCTGAACAGGTTTGAAACCCCATCGTGATACCTTGAACTGAAACAGCGCGCGCATTCCCCGCAGCAAGCTGCAAGGTACCCTTCAATATATCTTTTCATATTTTTTTTAAAAAACCGACTTTCGCCACTTGATATTCTTTCGTGCATTGCAAGTTATTTTCATCTTCGATCAACGCTTTAAACACTTTAATACCAACAGCTCCCCTGTATTCTGTAGCACTGTCTAATGTTTGAATATTTTGATCCCGGCGATCAAAATTTAAGCTTGCGTTACATATTTTGTTGTGCTATTCCCACATGAATTGTATATAATTCATAATAAAAATCAGATAAATCAACTTTATTAAAGGAGGATAATCTTTTATGAAAACGTTAATTGGTGGGGCGGTAGCAGCTGTATTGGGTCTCATCGGACTTTCGGTGTGGTTTAGTGAATTTCTACAGCTTTTAGCCGGCGCTATTCCGGTGATGCTTCTCACCGGAGGGGGACTGGCCTTATACTTGGGCTTTGACGAACTCAAAGATACCTGGAAAAAGGATGAACCGACATTTGATACCCCAGCTCAAAGTGACGACACGGAAAAACACAAACAGGAAGTTGATGAACTGAAAAAAGAGATCGAAAAACTAAAAGCAGAAAAAGAAGAGAAAGAATAGAACTCCGAGCCGCTCGTAAAACAATGTATTTTGCCCTGTTTCACCTTGGCAACGGCGGATGATTATGTAAAAATTGCATCCTCCACAAGGCAATGTGATTTTTTTTCAAGCAGGCGCATTATCCAAGGGTGCAAGAGATGCTTTTTCCGGCGGCTTTGTTGTCTACAGAAAAATTATGGGCCCGCACGGGCCCATTTTATATAGATGGTAAAATCAAATCCGGGTTTTATGAGCCCGGATTCTTTACTTTCGGTTTTTGATTGCCAAGGTCGCAAGATAGTCTGCTCTTTCATTCCCGTCTATACCGGCATGCCCTTTGACTTTGATAATTTTCAAATCCTTGACTTTTGAAATCGTTTTTTTAATCGACCTGACCAATTCAAGATTTTTTTTGGCTTTCCATCCGAGCATGAGTACGCCATATGCGTATTTGCTGTCAGTAAAAACCCTCACCGGAAGGTCTGTTTTTTTCAGGACCGAAAGCCCGGCCCTAATGGCCTCGAGTTCCGCGATGTTATTTGTTGCAATACCGATATATTTTGATATCTCCTTTTCATGACTTCCATATTGAAGTAAAACCCCGATACCAGAAGGGCCTGGATTTCCGGAGGATGCGCCGTCGGTATAAATACGAACAGTATCAGGGCATGCTTCTTCGTCCAGGGGTTCGGTTCTCAGCTCCGATGGGGCCTCGGGTCTCTCCGCATATTCTCTGTCTGATATTTCCTCTTCAGGTTCTGTCGATTCAATTGGCCTGACCCCTTTTTCATGAACCCAGTACTCGTGTTCCTGATCAAGCTGGTACTTGATCAACACCTTACCCTCGTTGACAACAGGAGTTCCATCCGGGTCGGTAGCAAGCCAGACCTTGTTTTTCTTGAAGCGCATCCGCTTCCAGGATATTTGGTCATTGGTCATGTGTTGCTTGTCATTGGTCATTGGTCTGTAAAAAAACGAGTTGCGGGTTAGGGGTTCCAAGTTTAAGGTGTCGAGCTTCAAGTATCCGTTCAATTGACTATTTACGATTGAAGATTGACTAATAATATTGGATTCTTTCAATTTTCAATCTGAAAATCCAATATCAAGTATCTATAATCCAGCATCCCGTACCCAGCACCAATTACTTGTATAAATGAAACTCCCGACTGATTTTTATAAATTCCTCAAGATCTTCTCTCCAGGATTCTGCGATTTCGTCCGCTGCCTCCAGTTTTTCAATGCGCCTGCGTATTTCCGTATCTCCGATGATCAGGTCAATCGGAAGCCTCTCAAATTCATATTCATACGGCGGCTGTTTCCATTCAAATTGCTCTGGGTGATGCAACCTGACGGCCTGTATCAGCTTAAGCGTCGTGATATAAGGTTTGAATCGATATGGATCAGTGATGTGAATCTGGAACCCGTTACATTGCTGGCCTTGCCATTTATTTGACGTGGGTTCGAATACAGTTTCCCTGAGTAGAGCGCCGGGGATACTATCTCCACCCATAAAGGAAATCACCTCTTCTGTCTTGATATACGGGGCCCCGAAGAGCTCAAACGGCTGAGTCGTTCCTCTCCCTTCAGAGACATTGGTCCCTTCCCACAATACCTGCCCGGAATAAACCATGGCCGAGGCGGGTGTTGGAAGATTGGGTGAAGGGGAGACCCATGGAAGTCCGGTGTCCTGGAAAAACATGCTTCTACTCCAGCCTTTCATGGGAACGACTTCAAGATCGCAGCCAATACCAAAGTGGTTATTAAATAAAAGTGCAAGTTCGCCGATGGTGAGTCCGTGACGCATGGGTATCGGATAGCGTCCGACAAAGGAAACGCATTCAGAAGATAGGCAGTTTCCTTCTGCCAACATGCCGCTTATCGGATTCGGTCGATCGAGAACAACCACTTTTTTACCCAGCTGTTTCGCGGCCTCAAGACAGTGGGACATGGTGTAGATAAAAGTATAAACTCGCGTTCCGGCATCCTGCAGGTCTATGACGAGGGTGTCGATGCGATCGAACATCTCCTGGGTGGGTATTCGGGTCTGACCGTAAAGGCTGAAAACAGGAATTTTCAAGACCGGATCAATCATATCATCTGATTCGATCATATTGTCCTGTTTTTCAGCGAAAAAGCCGTGCTGGGGCGAAAACAGTGCTGAGAGTTTCCCTGAAAATTCTCGGTGAATCAATTCGCGGGCGTGTCTAAACTGCCGGTCAACCGAAGCCGGGTTGCTCAAAAGGCCGATTCGATTTCCGGATATCCATTGGGTAGGGGACTCAACAAATCTTTCAAGACCGGTTTGCACCTGCACCATATGCGATATTTACCTTCCGGCAGACCGGCTATTCAATTAGAAAGTGCCCATCTGCAAATGATCCTAATATAATGGACAGTGAGTCTCCTCACGAATAGCGGGAGGCATCAGGAAGCCCTCACGATGGGGGCACGGCCGTTGGCTTTTGAAACCGTCGCTCGTTTTGGCAGATTCCGAATATCCAGTCTCCAACAAGGAATGTCGAATAATGAGGGGTCTCCGCTCTACCTTGGGTATACGACAGCGCCGTATTCTTCGGCCAATTCAACCCGAGGGGATACCGACTGTTTTCCTTCGATATTCGACATTGGATATTGGATATTCAATATTCAACACACCGGTTGAGTGATGCCGCTCTGACCGGGGCACCCCGGATCGGTCGAACCTCTCCGGTTCCTCCGCCAGAGGCGGAAGGTTTAAGGCAAAACTAAAAAGCAGCGATAGCCACACCCGCAGTAACCGCTATCTGGTAGAGAACTGTGGTAATATCCTTGGTCGCTTTTAGCCATGGATATTTTTCCACTTTTTTAGGAACAATAATGCTGTCTCCGGCATTGATGTTCACGGAATCAAACCCGCCGATGGTCCACCGGTGGTCCTCGGTATCCCAGCTTGCCAGTCCGAAATACCCTTCCTGGGTTTTGCTGATCACGGTCCCGTTGGCCCTGACCAGATACATCTGATTTGTTTGGGCATTTTCGGTCACACCGCCGACCCGCGACAGGTAATACCCCACTGTCTTGCTCTTTTCCGCAAACAGTGCTGTCGGGTTAAACACTTCGCCCAAAACATTCACAAAATCCGGCTCTTTGTTAACGATCAACCGGTCGCCGGGTTTCAGTTTAAAATTATCGGTGGATGACGGCGCGGCAAGGAGTTTATCCAGGTTTATCACCATTCGGCCGGTGGTCTCGGACGCTTTCATTTTTTCGACCAATTGCTTTTTGGATGAAAGGGTCTGCGCTACAATGGCGGCCTCGTTTGCATCCAATGCCGTGCTTCCGGCCTGAGCGCTGAGCGTATAAATATCTTCTTCAAGCTTGTTGACATATTCATCGAGCCGTTCTTGTTGGATCAGTTTAACCGATTCTCTCTGAAAAACAGCACCCGCCGGGTAGGCCTGTTCGGTGAGTCCTCCGGCCCGTTCGATAACTGATGACAGTCGCTCCCCCTCGGAATAGGCGTACTCGCCCGGAAAAAGAAAATCCCCTTCTATATAAACCTTTCGCTCTAGGGCACGGCCGTATTGCGGTATTTCTCGAATATAAACATTATCATCCGGTTGGAGAAAAAGGTTGTCCTCGGGTAATCCGGCAATGGCTTTATTGGGTGAAAAAGTTATTTTAAGGGTCTCTGTCCCGGCTTCACCTGCAACGACTCTGGACAGCGATGCCCTTTCAAGAAAAGCCCTGTTGGTCAGGTTTGCAGCCTGAAAAATCAGATCCTTTATCTTCATCCCTTTCAGCAAACGATAAGTCCCGGGACTGCGGACAGCCCCACTGATGGTGACTTCAGGGATCTCTTCTTTATCGGTCATCCCATAGATTTTCACCCGATCCAAATCCTGCAGGAGCAGGTTCTGGGCTTTATCTCCCTCCAGCAAAGCGCCGAGATTGAAATCAACGATTTCAGCATGCAGGTCCGGCGGCATCAGGCGGACGATTTCCGCGCGGGGCAGGTAAGGCTCGGGCAGCAGATCGTCGTATGCAGAAATCAGGTCGCTGAGCCGCATACCGAATTTCAATTCAAATTCTCTGGGATATTTGACATGTCCTTCCAGGAAAACCACTTCGCGCAGCTCTTTATACACCGGATAAATCTTGATCACATCTCCGTCCATCAGGGAAATACTCAGGTTTGCATTGATGCGGTCATAATCGGAATCCATATTAAAGCTTTTGATAACCCGGCGCTGGTGATCCACAATGCGCTCGACGACAATGTTCTGAAGATGTCCGGTGGGCAGGACATTTCCGGCCATTCCAATGACCGCCCCGACGGTCTCCCCGCCTTTCAACTCATATATGGCCGGTCGCCTGACGTTTCCCGCCACCCCTACCACGGGCCCGATAACCGGAATAAAAATCGTATCTCCGGTCTGCAGCCGGATATCATTTCCTTTGTTCCCCCTGATAAAAAACTCATATAAATCCAGAATGCCGGCAACATTACCGTTTCTAAAAACTTTGATGTTTCTAAGGCTCCCGTTCTTGCTTGGACCATTGGCAGCATAAAGGGCGGAGATGATGGTGGATAGGGAATTTACCGCGTAGGTGCCCGGTTTTTCCGCCTCACCCACAATAAAAACAGTGATGGTACGCAGACGCCCCATGGTGATACTCATTTCAAATCCGGGATAGTATTCCTTGAACTTGTTGTACAAAAGCCGCTTTAACTCTCCAAAAGTCAGACCGCCGACGCTCAGACTGCCCAGCCGGGGCACAATGATCGTTCCATCCCGGGTCACCGTCACATAATATTCTTTTTCCACTTTTCCCCAAAGGTGAATGGTGAATTGATCTTCCGGACCGATAATATAGTCCGGCCCCACCGGTATGCTCGTTATTGGATAAAAGGCCTCTCGCGGTTCAGATGTCATGCCCGGCCGATCTTCATAGGCCGTGGTATAAATATCTTTTGAAAAAAAATCATACCCGTATTGACGGAGTTCGCGGGCAATATCGGTCGGGAACTCGCCTGAAAGAATCTTTTCAATTCGAGACGGCGGCGGTTCCTCTTCAACCGGCTTGAGCGGTTCTTCTAAGCGCAAATCAGGACGCTCCTTTTTCTCTACAATTAAAGACAAACCCGGAAACGTCAGCAGATATTCTTGCTGTCCCGCATCACCCAGGCTTTCAAAAATCAGCTTTTTGTCGGTATCGTTCAGACGCCCGAAGATCAACCTTCTGTCATTTTGTTCAAGATATCTGAAGAAAACGATTTTCTCTTCAGTGTCAAGACTTGCAAAAAGCCTTATCTTTCCCGTATCACTGAGCATCTTAAAAATATTCGCCTTCTGCGCATGATCGACATATTTAAAAACCATCTGCTTCTCGTGCTCGCTCAAACGATCAAAAAAATCTGCTCTTTCTTCGGGTTTCAGGCTTTCAAATGTTAATAACAGCTCTCGTTCGGCACTGGTGAGCCGGCCAAAAATCTCATTTCTCTCTTGAATGCTAAAGTCTTGGTAGCCTTTCTCATATCCCTCTGCTGCCAACCGATCAGAAGAGCGATACGACTCCGGGTTTTGAGCAAGCCCTTCGGACAGCGGGCCTGCTGAAATTACAAAAAGCAGAATTATTCCGAAAATCATTCTAAAAAAAACCGATCTGCAAATCATTAATTTAAGCCTTTCCTTATACCCACATTGAGCAAAAATGCTACACTTGGGAGTTGTCTGTCATCTATATTCGTTAATAGAATGCTGTCCAACCGGCATTTTGGGATTTCTAACATAGGCGAGATATAATTTTACCCATTTGATCTTTTAAAACTGTTAACTGATAACCAATAACGCCCAATCGAGTTTTAACTCGATTGGAGTTAGAGGTATGACAACTATTACCAAAAAAAATACCACTTTTCATGTTTTGGACCAACCTTATGCTTCTTCGCCAGCGCCCTGATTTTTTTATTCCATCGATAGGTTTCCACCATGCCTTTATCAATTTTATCCTTCGCAGCCCTGATCAAGTTTGGATTCTTACTTTCAAGACCGATCATTTTGATCTTGAACCCGCCATAAATCATCTCAGCCCCCTGGACATAAACCCCGTGCACCTGTCTTACTTCATCTGTTTCAGGATCGATATTTCTAAGCAGATACAAAAACCGTTTATAGTTCGGAATAACATCATTTTTAAGCGTGTTATAAATTTCTTCTTCCGTTATATCGCAGCTCTCGCAGTTGATCGATGCATACTGCATGAGGGACTTTTTTTCAACCTCCGAGATATTCAATATGCCCTGGTTCATATATCCCGCCAAATCCCATGCTACTCTGTCAGTGGCACATCCAACCATTATGATAAAGAGGCACAAAAATAAATTCAGTCCAAGAAAACGTTTTGGTTCCCCCAATTTTCTCTCCCATTGAGAGTATAGCATCCAGGCCCCGAGGATTAGCTTTGAACTCACCCTATAATGGCCTTTTTTACTTAAAGCCGTACAAGAAGCCGTACAAGTTTAAAAGTGTCTAAAGTTATGGAGTCGCTCGCGCAGCTCAAGTGCTTGCGCCGGGTGTTACTCCGCTGATTTTGTATAATTGGAGAAATTCCTTAACCTTAGCTCACTTCAAACTTTAGTTCACTTCAAACTCTTGCAGCTTTTCTACAGACAAAGCCAACTATTTCTTACTGGCCCTGAGGACCAGGTTTTTTCAGAACCAAACAAATAAAATGTCTCTCATTGATTTTTCTGATGACCTTTGCTAAAAGCGTACCCACTTTAACAAGGATTTTTATCCTGTGTCAATAACTGTAATTCTCAAAGAGGGCTTGGCTCAGGCCGTCCATGCAAGGAGAGTCGGACCGTTTGTCTGCTTATTATTTCACGCTCGATTCCATGTGAAAGCGATAAAGAAAAGGTCGGACCCGGTTCAAGTTCATTTCTGCGCACTGGCTTCAAAAGGTTAATTTATCGCTCCCGATTGTTTATATGACAAATCCTATACCCGCCAGCAATTTCCTTAAAAAGGCCGCACTCTTTTTTAATTTCCTTATCCTTTTACAGGCCATCCTTCTGACAGCTGCTTTTTCATGGGACCGTCCCTTCAACAATGCTGCCAACTGGGGTGGCACCGGTCTTATGGAAATCCCTACCGCCCGCATATTAGAAGATGGTGACATTCGTATTGGATATGCCCAGGCCAGCCCCTACCGGTGGTATACCGGCGGCATGGGCATTTTCCCCGGGTTGGAATTCAGCGGACGCTATACTGAAATAACGAATGTACCTACTAATCTAGGGGATGATTTTGGAGCCTACAAGGATAAGGCATTTGATCTGAAATACCAGATCCTGCCGGAATCCAGAATACTGCCGGCCATCGCCGTCGGCCTCCACGATTTTCACGGGACCCGGCTCTTTCCTTCCGAGTATCTTGTTATCAGCCGCCAGATCTTTCCCTTTGATTTCTCAATCGGTCTCGGAACCGATCGCCTTAAAGGGCCTGCAACACTTCCTTTTTGGGACGAGGTGGGGCTGTTCGGCGGTGTCGAGTGGGCCATACACCCACGACTCCACTTTCTGGTTGAATACAACCCCATCGAATACGAAAAAGACAGAAAAAAAGGGGTTCCGGAAGGATCAACATCGCCTGTTAATGTCGGCTTCAGGATAAACATGACTCCCCAAATAGGCCTGGGTGTTTCCTGGCAAAGGGGAGATACTCTGGGTCTGATGTGCCATTTGCAGTTAAATCTGGGCGAACCCATGACTTCCAAGAGGCCGGATCCGCCTTTATGGACTTCGATTGACCGGAGGCCTTTGAATAAAAGAGATCCAAAAGAGATGGTGCAAAGGATACAAGCGGCTATGAAAGCGGCGGGGTTTCAAAATGTCTCTGTATACACAAACGGCGATACGCTTACGGCCGAATTTGAAAATACAAAATATCTCTCCAACCAGAAAGCAGCTGGAAGAGTGCTTCGCATCCTTCTGTTTCATTCGCCCGTTGAAACTCAAAAACTGTCCGCCGTGTTCAAGCGGCGTCAAATGCCCTTTCTCAAGGTTTCTGTCAGCCCCGAACATCTTGAAAAATTTATATTTGATGAGATACCCGAAAATGTCTTTTTCGAGATTTTATCGGTTGAAACCGTCGCGGCCCATACGGGACACGGTCAGCAGAATTTCTTTAAAACAGAGGAAACCAGTGAATCTGACACTAGCTGGGGCGTCAAACCCATGTTTCAGCCCTATCTGAACGACCCGTCCGGTGTTTTTAAGTTCCGCGCAGGCATCCAGCCTTGGGCAACTGCAACGATCTGGAAAGGGGGGACAGGCCACTTCCGGTACAGCATTCCATTTTACTCTGACGTAACTTCCAGCAATATTCCATTGCCTGATGCAGCCAGAAGTGATTCATGGAAATATTTGGACGACGACCTGTCCCTTAATCAATTATTCTTTGATCAGGTTTTCCGCCTGTCCAAAAAAACGTTTGGCCGAGTCAGCGCCGGTTATTTTGAATCCATGTATGCCGGGGTGAATGGTGAGATTCTCCATTTTTGGGGAGATGGGCGCCTGGCTCTCGGTGTTGAAGGGGATTGGGTCAGAAAACGTGAACCTGGAATCAGCCTTGGGATGACCGATTTTGAATATCATACGATTCTTGGAAATATTTTTTATTATATCCCCGGCGTTAACATAACTCTGAACGCCAAATACGGGCGATTTCTGGCAGGTGATGTTGGATGGCGTTTGCAATTGGGTAGGGAATATGAAAACGGCTTGGCCTTCGGGTTCTGGTACAGCTTTACGGATACAGATGACCTCGAACCAGGATATAACAAAGGCTACCATGACAAAGGCGTATTTATAACTATACCGGCCAGAATGTTTTACGATTATGAAACCAATGTAAAATATGGTTATGCAATATCTCCATGGACACGGGATGTGGCTGCAACGGTTTACCACCGGCAAAGACTGTACAATCTGGGGACTGATCTGATGCCGGTCAAATTTAGGAAAAACCTGGAAAAAATCAAGGAATAGTGAATCGGCCATACAAGGCACACTGCCTGGCAGAATACCGATAACTCCAAGATATTTATGAAGAAAACAAACAATGTATTTTTTAAAAAAAAATCTTGCAATTTAAAATAAGATCATATATTGTTTTTATCTATCTTTCTGCAAACTGTAAAAAATGAAATCATAGAGGAGAGATGAAATGAAAAGAAAATTTGATTCCCCTGTTGTTAAAGCTGGAGTCCATTTATTAGTATTCTCCTTTGTTTTTTTAACGGTTTCCCCTTCGGTTTTATACGCTGAAATGGATGGCATACCTTCAAAAGTTGAGAAGGCGGCCCTTCAGGCCGGAAGTGAGGCCGCTGCAGTTGCTGCAAATGCAGCGGAAGCGACACCGGAATCTGTCGGTCAAGCAGCCTCCAAAGCAGCAGCTCAAGTTGCTCTTGATGCAGGATTAACAGGCGAACAAGCAGAGGAACTATCAGGCCTTGCAGCAATAAGATCAAGTGGAGGAACTGCTGCTTGGATGCCCCCCGCAGGTTGGATTATTATTAGTATTGCTGTGCTTGCGGGTGTTACAATTTATGTAGTACAAAATGAGGATACAGGGCAGACAGCTACCCACCATGTGTCTCCTTGAACCATTCATTTTTCGATCTCCATAAAATATAAAAGCAGGGTCCAAAAAAGACCCTGCTTTTTTTATTCCCGCATAAATAATGCGGTGAGGCCTTTAAAAAACACCCCCTTTAATCCAGATTCCTCAATACGCCCCTTTCGGTCGGATAATCCGCCAGATCGTCTTGAAAATGATTTTGATATCCAACAGAATCGAACTGTTCAACACGTACCATCGGTCGAGCTCAACACGTTCTGTATAATCATCGGTATCGCTTCTCTTGCCCGTCTGCCAAAGCCCCGTAAGCCCCGGCTTTGTGGCACAATAGGTTAATGCCGTTTCCTTATAGTATTTCTCAAGCTCTTCAGGAACCACCGGTCGGGCACCCACCACCGTCATTTGACCCATCAGGATGTTGAAAAACTGAGGAAGTTCATCAAGACTCGTTCGCCTCAGGAATCTTCCAACTTTCGTCACCCTGGAATCGTTCTTGAGTTTGTAAGTCTGTGCCCACTCTTTCATAGTGTCCGGATTTTTCTCAAAGATTTCCTTGAGTTTTTGATCGGCATCCAGGTGCATGGTCCTGAATTTAAAACAATCAAACAGCTTCCCGCTTTCCATGACGCGACGATGTTTATAAAACAGAGGTCCGCCATCCTCTGTTTTGATCATAATCATAATGATCAACCATACGGGCAGGGTCACGACAACGATCATGAGTGAAAACAATACATCGAATATCCTCTTCCAGCCCGGAAAAAGGTTAAAATCCAGAAGATGTAATTCGCCCATTTGGTGCGTCCTTGCTTTTTGAACACCAAAAGTAAAAAGATCCTGAACCATTAATACAGAAACGCCCTTTGTGCCCAAGGCCCAAATGAGTTTGTTGATCTTTTCTTCAGCCCGCATGGGAAGAGCGATAAATACGACATCAATATGATTTGAAATAGCGAGTTCCGAACATTTTTCAACAGGCCCGAGAACCGATGCTAACATACTTGATGAACCGGTCACGACTTCTCCTTCATCAAGCTCGTCTTCAAAAAAGCCTTCAAGCTGTATTCCCATCCATTTGTTTTCAATTAGAAATTGCCCCAGCTTTTTGCCCGCTTCTCCTGCACCGGCAATGTACGCGCTGCGCTGATTGTAACCTCTCCGCCTCATAAAAGTTAATACAACCTTAACAACCACTCTCTCGAAAGTCAGGCCGATGAATACCAGCAAGGCCCATAAAAGAAAATCAGGACTTCGGAAAAGCGCAAAAGGCCACAAAATATCCAGTTGCTCTTTGTTGCTTAAAAGAAGAATAATGATGTTGAAGCCAATTAAGACAGACATCCACGCAAACAAGAGGCTTTTAATTTGATCAAAAATAGAAAAGCCGCGCCACGATTTATAGATACCCAGAAAAGAAAATACAACCGCCGTAATCAGACTTCCGTAAATCATAAACATACGGGCCAAGTCCGGATGATTGAATCGTTTTGCGGCCAGCCAGGTTATAACTAGAAGAACAGCAATATCCAGAATTCGATGGGCAAAATTAAAAAGCGTAGCGTGTCTTCTGAGAATGTTCATTCGGTTTTTTGTATGGTTCCTATTTTTCGAAGTGGATTTATAATTATGGTTCTTCTTTAATTTAGCTGGAGAAAAGGGTTTGAGGATTCAAGGATCACTCCAACTCTTTTGGAGGTGATCCAGATATTTTAATTTATTACAATTAAATACCCTTCTTGTAAAGTGCTTTGACAGAAAATCGAGCCCCGGTGAAATGGTTTCCGAATTTCAAGGGGCAGGCTGCGTTCCTGTTTCGTCTTATCGGGCTGCAAGAAATATGTGCTTGAATATTGACTTATTATATGATAAATTGTAGCCTTGTTTACAACATTTTTTGATGCAAAATTCAGATGACAGGTGGTGATGAATTATGAAGTTTGTAACCGTCAGGGATCTTCGTCTAAAACCGGGCCAGTTATGGAAATTGGCGAAGCAGGAAAAAGATCTGATTCTTACATCTAATGGACGACCGATCGCCATAATAACAGGAGTCGATGAAGACACCTTTGAAGAGGAATTGGATGTTATTGTAAGGGCGCGCGCATTGAAAGCACTCGATAGTATCCACAGGAACTCTGTAATAAAAGGAACTGACCAGATAACCGCAGAAGAAATCGAATCCGAAATTGACGTCGTTCGAAAAGAGGAACGATGAGGATTGTCCTTGATACAAACGTGCTTGTTTCTGCACTTTTGAAACCTCGCAGCAAACCCGCACGGATTCTACGCCTGGTGATCCAGGGGGATATTCAGGTAATTGTCAGCGAATACATCCTTGCAGAATACCTGGAAGTATTAAAAAGGCCGAAATTTGATTTGAATCCGGACAAGGTGCAGACTATACTTGAATTCCTGCGTTCAAAAGGAATAAAGGCTACCGCCATTCCGGAATCATTTCAGCTTCCCAACAGCAGCGACGAACCCTTTTTGGAAGCCGCCCTATCGGTGGGAGCTGATGCCCTTATAACCGGCAATAAAAGACATTTTCCGAAAAAAGCCTCCAAGGGCCAAAAAATAGTTAACCCCGACGAATTCTTACGCCTGCTGAGCAAGTAAAGCCCTCCGCCTCAAAAGGCGGAGAGCTTCACGAAAGAGCTAAAAACAAAATAAATTCTTCATGAGAAATTCGGGCTAAATTGGCTCGCATCTATACGAATCATAAAAAAACGTTTGCAATACTACGATATGCGTAGTATATTATATGTATGATTCGGTCATGGGCCAACAGTCGCTCTCGACGCTTTTACGAAGATGGCAAGACATCCAAGTTTCGCAGTATGGATTTGGATGCTGCTGACGATTTGCTCGCTACCCTTGACGCCGCAGAATCTCTGAAAGATTTAAGCCCGTTAAAAAGTGTCGATCTGCACAAATTGTCTGGTGATAGCGCAGGTCAATGGGCGATGACGGTGAACGGCCCCTGGCGCATCTGTTTTCGTTTTAAAGACGGCGATGCCTACGATGTTGAAATCACGGATTACCACAAGGGGTAAAATCATGAAACCCATACACCCGGGACGTATTCTTAAACGCGAAATGATGGCTCGCGGGCTTTCAGCCAACAAACTCGCTTTGGCATTGCGTGTACCTTCAGGACGCATTACTCAAATCCTTAATGCCAAGCGTGGTATTACTGCGGAAACAGCGCTACGACTTTCCCGTTATTTTGGCAACAGCGCCCGGTTTTGGCTGAATCTCCAGACCCGATATGCGCTGGCTGTAGCTGAACGTGAGATCGGCTCGAAAGTTAATGCAGAAGTCGAGCATGCAGCCTGAGATATCGCTCCGCTTATCCATGAACCAGGAGTATAGGATGTCCCATAGTCTCCCTATTCAATTCATCCGATGATGCAAATGCAAATTGGGTCAGGCATAGCTAACTAAGTATCCTTGGTTTTCTGCCTCGCAGAATAGCTTGTTCAAATTTGGTTATCTTCTTAGCCACAGATTTATCATACCTTAGCTTCTCTTCCAGTCTGGTTGTCCCCTGACTTAGAACTACCGGGTCTCTGTTAAAGTGCTCTGCAACAGCTTTAATCCGGCAGTTGTTCAGCTTTCTCGCCAAATACCCAACAACTGAACGGCCCCATGCCCCTTGACGATTCCGGCTCATTGTGTAAAACCGCTCAACCGGTATCTGGAAAAACAAGCTTGCCTCAGATACAATCTCCTCAAATGAAATATCATAGACAACCGCGGGCTCCTCATTGAGACTGCACCTAACCTCATCAACAAATTCCTCCGATCCTAAAAATACCTGATCTTTCACCTCATAAAAATCTTTTCGATGGCCATGGGAAATCCGCTCTTGAACAAAATGTGCATATGCTCTTCTTGCCACAGCCTTGTTGCCGGAAAATTGCGCCAGTAAAAAGTCCCTGTCAACAAAACCATCTTCTCTTCCCTTTACATAAAATCGGTAACTGCTCCATGGATACTCCAAAGGGTCCTGAACCAGTCCCGCTCTCACCGCATTTAAATGAATATAAGCGGAAAGCTCCAAAAAATAAGAATTTTTCTGGCATAAAATCGCTTTATATCGGCCCTGGAACAAATGGCCCCACTTCTTGTATTTAATGTTAAAATTGCGGGTATAGCGAAATTGAAGAGGTTGCATGATCCGAGAAAGTGGCGCTTCAGCTACTTCAATCAACAAATGAATATGGTTGGGCATCAGTATATAAGCATAAAGCAAAAAACGATACCGCTCCTTATAGTCATCCAAAAATTTCAGATACCGTTGATAATCTTGATCATCTATAAAAAGCTTCTGCCCTCTGTTTCCCCGTGCAATGACATGATAAAAAGCTCCGGGAAAATGTATGCGGGGTTTTCTTGCCATACCCACAGCCTATTAATATCAACCCCCCACGTCAATACTTATTTAATTATGCCTGACCCCATCCACTGACCCCATCCACGGGCTATTGGCCCCACGAGAATAGTCTGTTTTTTAAATTGGAAAGATCGGTTAGTGCGGAATAACATTGATGAATAGTTTTGAAATTATCAATTTGATTGATAAGGGGATAATAGGATCTCCATAGTTTGCAATAATTTTAAGTCTCTTAATTTCTTCCCATTTGCTCAATTTGTGCTTCTACCATCATCTTGGCTACATCTTTCATTTTATATGTTGCTTGCCATCCAAGTCTGCGTTTCGCTTTAATCGGATTTGCTTTGCTGATCATGATGTCTGTAGGTCGCAATAAATCTGGATTGTGCGTTACATGATCGCGCCAGTTCATTCCAAGACATGAAAATACTGTACTAACAAAATCTTTCAAAGAATTCGTTTCGCCTGTGGCAATCACATAGTCATCAGGTTCGTTCTGCTGGAGCATGAGCCACATCGCTTCAATGTACTCAGGGGCCCAGCCCCAGTCCCGCTGTATATCGATGTTTCCAAGCGATAATTTTTCTTTACTTCCGTCGGCAATACGGCAGGCCGTAGTGACAATTTTTTGAGTGACAAAACGCTCCGGCCGAAGAGGGGATTCATGATTAAACATAATTCCGGAACAAACAAAAAGTTCATATGCCTCACGGTAGTTGGCTACCTCCCAAAAGGCGGCTGACTTTGCCACCGCATAAGGGCTTCTCGGCCGAAAAGGGGTCATTTCGTCAGCACCCGGTTCATTTGTATTCCCAAAACATTCACTGGAACAGGCGTTATAAATCTTTACCGGCTTGGAGAAAAAGCGGATGGCCTCTAAGAGATTTAAATTGCCGACACTTATGCTTTCAAAAGTTTCTACAGGTTGCTCAAAAGATAAGCCCACTGAACTCTGACCTGCCAGATTATAAATTTCATCGGGTTCAGATTTCATAATGGTTTGTAACACACTTCTGAAATCATTGATCGCCATGGAAAGAACCTCGATTTGGTCACGAATACCCAGTTGAATCAGATTTGAAAATGATGACATCTGAACATCTCGGGAGGTTCCGTACACCTTGTATCCTTTGTGCAGTAAAAATTGTGCAAGGTAAGAGCCATCTTGTCCGGATATGCCAAGAATAAGAGCTTTTTTTTGTGCATCCATTATCTTAAACTACCTGTTAATATTCAGAAGGAGAGCATTAAAGACTGAGTTTCTCATGTTGCTTTTTCGTAATAATTTCAAAATCAACGATTTATTTCCTGCTGTCCAATGAATTTTCTATATAGTTGCGTAAATTTCTCTTGAAAATATGTATACCAAACCTCTCGGCATGATGAGTAAAGGCATCACGGTCAAAGGACACGTGTTCAAAAACTTCCAGCGGTTTGCTCAGCGCCTCTGGTGTAAGTTCGTTTCGGAAACGCGCTTTTCTACTTTATCTAAATCAAACCCTTCGGCCTTAAGCGAATACTTCCTTTCCATTGCTTCATTGTCAGCATTTAGGGTTTGCTCGACAAAATCGCTGTCACCTAAAATGCGCTCATCCCCTTTTTAATAATTCTTGGCCCTCCGTCGTGCTTTGGCCACCGTCCAGCCGTCTAAACTGCTGACAAGACCACCTCCTATTAGATCAGGTCTCCGCCATTTAAAAATACCTCTTTTTACGAAAGCGTGTATTTTCGGCGCACTGGACCTGTCTTTTTGTCATACATTTTCAAAACGCTATCAATGTCCTGCCAATCGTTTCCGGTTTTTCCCATAAGAACGCTATGAGCCGAACATGAATACTTACCCAGTTGATTTAAGTCCGAAACAAGGCGTGTGCGTAAAAGATTAAGATGAATATAGCACACCAATTCCAGCAAATATACATCTTCCTGGCAAAGAATAGATTTGTAACGGTTTTGAAAAAGATGCCCATATCGACGATGCCGGCGATTATGAGATCAGAGGCAGGGCTCGCTATAGTGGGAGAATCGCCGAAAATTTTTCAAAAAGCTATTGGGAGAAGTATGCCTTGAAAATACTGCCCTTAATATGTTTTTGATATCGCTGATGTTTTGAACTCACTTTTTACTTGACAAGGGGATTATAGGATGTCTCTGAGTTTTGCGTAATATAATATGATCAATCGTTCCATGTAAAACACCAAAAAATTGAACAACTGACCTCCCTATTAAAACAAAAGGTGATAACAAACCGACAGCTACATCTTTTTTTACAGTTTTTAAGGTAAATGGAATTGTTGAAATAATAAATGCCGTTATAATGCCAATGGCCAAAAACATAGCTTTAGTAGAAAATAACATAAAAAAAGAGGATAAGGCCAAAAAAGGAAAAAAGAAGAGCTGAAATTTCATCACTTGAGGGGTATGAGAGTCCTTGATTAATTTAATTGGGTTCTTTCTTAAAGCCAGAATTCTCCAGTATGCAAATTTAAACTTTTTTTTAAAATAAGCCAAAAAAGTTTTTGGATGAGTGTGATTGACGATAGCTCTCGGATTAAAGACCATCTTATATCCTTTGGAAGACATTCTATAGCTAAGCTCCACATCTTCCGCACATGCTGCCGTGAAAGCTGTGTCATACCCCCCAAATTCTAAGAAAACCTCTTTTTTAAATGCCGCTGAATTTGTATCAACAAAATCTATATATTTATCTTTCGCAAGCATTTCGTACTTATCCTCATATTCCATCTGAACAAACCTTGAAGCCAATTCCTTTTGTTCGGATTTATAAATACCTTTAACGCCGACTATCTCCGGATCATTTTCAAAAGGTAAGACCATTTCTTCTACCCAATTCTTTTGAGGGATGCAGTCAGAATCCGTAAAAAGAATGATGCCTCCCTTAGCATTTTGGGCGCCAATATTTCGTGCGGCAGCCGGTCCTTGGTTTTCTTGCTGAATTAATCTGACTCCCTCAAAGCTTTTAACAACATTAGCAGTATTATCGTTTGAACCATCATCTACTACAATGATTTCATACTTTGAGGGTTCAACAGTTTGGTTTATTAGGGCATCCAAACAGGCTGAAATCATTTTTTCAGTATTATATGCTGGAATAACAACTGATATCATTTATTTATATCAACGCTCTTTTGTTTGTTAGTTTTCAGAAAAAATATGTTTGGATAGTGTAAGTGCGCCCTTCATAAGGCGTTTGAATTCATAGGGGTCCTTAAGGCTTTGCAATCCCTTGCTCAAAATATATTTTGGCCTTAAGTAAAATTCCTTACGGGCCCTGTCACAAAAATCAACTAAATCTTTAGCTGATAAACCCGGCCTGCTGACGATGCAATTGTGCAAGCCGTCACTCGTCAGCCACTCTTCGAAATTTTGTGTTGTCAAATACCCGTTTTCCTTTGCCCAATTATATGCCTCTGTCCCAGGATAAACCATAATGGGGAAAAATTGGGCTGTGTCAGGATTCAATTCCTTGGCAAATTCAAGAGTATTTTCTAAGGTCGCCTTTGTTTCCCCCGGATTTCCTACCAAAAAACATCCGTGGATGAGTATTCCCGCCTTTTTAGCATCTTTAAAAAATTGGCGGATCCTTTCAACCTTTAAATTCTTTTTCATATTATCAAGGATTTTCTGGACACCGCTTTCTACCCCAATACAAAAAAGCCGCGCTCCGGCATTCTTCAAGGTTTGCATGGTTTCCAAGTCAACATCACAGCGAGAATTGGCTGACCATATAAATTTCACATTTCTTCTTATTATCTCTTCAGCAAATTCAATACAACGGCGCTTATTGATTGTTAATGTATCGTCCTCAAACATTATCTCTTTTACGTCAGTAAAGTTTTCAAGGATATACTCTATCTCGTCCACAACATTACTCACACTGCGGTATCTTAACTTTCTCCCGGAAAAAACCTGAGGATAAACGCAATAGACACATCGATGAGGGCAACCCCGACCGGTAATAATTGTGACAATCGGATATTTACTGTGCGAATAAAAATAATTGGTGTAATTCAGATATTTCTTGTAAATTGTGCTTACAAAAGGAAAAGAATCCAGATCATTGTTTAATGCTCTATCATTATTGTTGTAGATATTGCCAGTTGTAGAAAAAGAGAGGCCATCAATTTTTTTTAAAACTTCAAAGTTTGGAGTAACACCGTTGCTCAGGCAGTCGGCCAACTCCAAAAGGGTTGTTTCGTATTCACCTCTTGCAACAGCATCAATACCAGGTACAATTTTCAGGCTTTCTTCGGGAAGCGCAGAAGGGTGGGTACCGACAAGAACTGTAAAGGCGTTAAAGTGCTTTTTGAGTTCTTGAGCTATTTGGCAATCATTTAAGATTGAAGGGGTTGATGTATTAACTATAATCAGTTGAAATCTTCTGTCTTTAATTTCATCAAAGATGTCTTCAAACGATTTTTGTAATGCAGGGGCATCAATAAGAAAGCACTCGTAACCTGCATCCTCAAGCATAGCAGTTGCATAACATAACCACATGGGATAGTAAAAAGTTCCGCTTTTCGTGATTGCCGGAGATCTCTGCTCACGAGAAAATCTCCCCAGTTTATGTTTAAACGGCGGATTTAAAAGTAATATCTTCATATTCTTTCTCTGAAAGACAATCATACACTTTTATGAGGCGGTACCTTTTTTGTAGTACGTATTCATCCTTCATTTTGTTATAAAATTCAACATATAGATTTGACCAAAAAGGAAAAACCTTCAATGTTTTTTATATTTTTGGTTTGTAAATATTTTTCGGGGATATCACTGATCACGTCTCGATGGATCGTGCACTCACAATCATGTTCGATTAATTCCAAACTCACAATATCAAATTCATATTTACTAAAATAATATAAATATTTCGGCAGTAACTCTCTGTTCATATATATATTTTTATGATCGTTTAATAACTCCCAATTTTTATCAGAGTAAGACAAATGCCTAAATTTGTATTTATCTCTTAAAAATGCAAGAAACCTATATTTGGAAAAAACATGATAAGAATGATCACTCAAGTCTATTTTGCTAAAAAAATATCCGTTTGGCTTTAATAAGTACTTAACACACTCAAATACTAAGCTAACATCTGTGACATGCTCGAGAACTTCATGGGAAACAACATAATCACAGCTGTTTCGGGGTATTTTTATAATTGCATTTTTATTAAGATATGAATTTACTCTATGAATTCTTGAAAGAATCTCATTACTATCCATAACACTAAGATAATCTTTCAACTGATAGTTAGCGTTCAGATAGTCATTTTTTAGTTGGTCTACATAGTGAATATCGTTTCTGCTATAATGCGATGTAAATATGTTTATTCTATCAATTAAAAAGACTTTCCTGGCGCCATTCAAAATCATTAAGACAGCAGTAGCTATTTCATTGCCTGGCCCGAATTCTACAACGATCTTGTTTTCTAAAGATAGGCTGTCTTTGTATAGATCGACAATCTTAGCAAAATGTTGTAATGAGTAGTAATACTTTTTCCTTCCGATTTCTTCCTGGAGTTTGGTGTATACACTTGAGGGTATGTGCTTTCTTAATAGTTTATATGAAGCATCGAACATTATTGATCCTCAGAATTGATGTACAAGAAGTTGGCAAGGATATGAGGTCTGCGAATTAGGTCCTTTCCGAGTTTCTTGAGCACAATCAAAATCTTAAGTATGTAGGAAGGCTGAACCTACCCTAAATTGGTGGGCACCTCAGCAAAACCATTGTATAGAGGGCAGGATGGAGGTGTCAGATGAGCATGGGGAGCTGCAAATATGTAATCATCATATCAATGTCTCAATTACTTCACAAATTTCTTTTGCGCACTTTTCCCAGGTGAATTTCAATGCGCGTTCACGCCCTTTTCTTTTTAGTTCCTCTTGAAGGGATGTATTATTAATTAGAAAATGGATCTTCTCTGCAATATCATCTGAACTATGTGGATCACAATATAGGGCTGCATCGCCACACACCTCTGGTAAAGAAGAAGTGTTTGAGACAATGACAGGGCAACCACATGACATTGCCTCAAGCGGAGGTAAACCGAAACCTTCATAAAGGCTAGGGTAAATAAATATTTCAGCTCCTGAATATAAACCAGGCAAATCATTATCTGGAACATATCCTAGAAATGATACATCATCGGCCAATGAATTAAATTTAACTTCTCCCAAGATATTACTCTTACCCCCGGCTACGACAAGCTTAACATTAGATATATTTCTATATATTAATTTCCAGGCCTTTATTAGTTCAATTATATTTTTTCTTGGGTCTATCGAGCCAACAAATAAAACATATCTTTCGGGCAGATTATAGGCCTTCCCAACTCGTACAATTTCAGATTTATTTTGAGGTGAAAAAAAAATATCTACTCCCGGAAAAACAACAGATATTTTCTTCGTTGATACATTAAAATATTTTAATATACTTATTTTTGAAAACTCAGAAATTGTTATTATGTGCTTCGACCTTCTTGCCAAATAGGGTAAGATTAAATGATAAAGAAAAGAAGATTTTCTGGAAAACCAGTCAGGGTTATGCAAAACAGCAACATCATAGATTAAAATAACCTGATTTTTAATTAAAATTGGCCCTGTATTACAAGGGGAAAAAAGTAAATGTTTTGAACTCAGCCTAAAAGGCAATAAAACCTGCTCCCATAAATGCCCCCTAAACCCTGTAGAAAAAAAATAAGGGGGCTCAACTACAGAAAATTGGGTTCTTTTAAATATCTCATTTGCATACCGCTGCACACCGGTAGCTCTCTGCTTTAGAAAACGGCCGTTGATGAATATCTGTGAATTCGGTGAGATATTAGAATCAGTCATATTCCAATATGTTCTATTTCTATATGGTTGAGTATCAGTTTTTAGCGTGATTGATACCTAAAAAGAGTCTGCCAGCGTAGACACGCAATCAAAAGGCCGACAATAACCCAATGGTCTAAAAAAATCAAAATTGGATCGGAAATAATCTTCCCAAACAGAATCATTATTAAAACAAGAAGTGAAACTTCGGGATAGCCAGCTAAAGAATAAAAACCATATCTCATTAAATGTCTGATCAAACGTTTCGATTTCACGGCTAAGGCTACATGGGCATACATAAAAAAGAATATTCCAAATAAACCGCTCGTGGATAAGAGGTTAGTTAAAAGATCAAAGGTCCTATTGCTGCCCCATCCCACACCAAGTAAAGGATGTGAAGCGAAAAGTTTGAGTCCGAACAAGGCACCTCCCAATCTTTCATGTGCTGATCCAGACTCCATTTTTTTCAGAATGATAATGTCAAGAAGTTCAATTATATCTTCAAGCTCAAAGTTAAATTTCCATTTTAATAAACCAAAAAGAATTGCCATAAAAACCGCCAGTAGTAATAGAACTGTTAAAATAGTCTTCTTGCTCCTATCCGAGAGTGCCGTTTTTCGCTTAACCTGCCATTGCCTTGAAGATATAAATGTAAATAATATAAAAATAGGAACGCCTCCTATCAAATAAAGCATAGCACTGGAACTGGTAGTACATATTAAGCTAAAGGCAAATAGAACGGATAGAATTATCGAAGTTAATTTATTAAATAAGAAATGTTTTTTGTATACGCAGTAAAAACTAATAAATGTTGGGATCAAAAGAAACCGTGCGAGCATTGAAGGCTCAGGTGCTACTGAATTCATTCTTTTCACACCAAGAGTTTGAAAGAGCTGATTAAAACCTTGAGAAAAACTGTTGTTATTATTAAAAATAAAATCAGGGTAAGAGTAACCCAAATAATACATAGATACTTGTAACCATCCCCAAAGGGCTACAAATAAACCAGAAAAGATGAAAAGTTTTAAAATTTGATCTATTTGCTCGGGTCGGATCCGGAATAACCCTATACTGGTTGTAAGCCCAATTACGTATATAATGTAAATAAACTGAGTAAGATTTTCCTGGCTAAAGCGTAATAGCTCTAGCTCGCCGGAAGGTCGATATACCTCCATGTGACCATAGACTGGAATTGCCAATATGGATAATAATAAAACTATAGTAAACAACCAAAAAGGTAATATCGACTGGTACTGACCTTTATAAATAGAAAAGGAAACTTTTTTAACTGCAGTATCAGTAGCAGTGCGTGCCATAAAGAGAAGGCCAAAGAAATATGCAGGCTGAATTCCGAAGTGAGGATTGTCAAAATTAACAACAGCTGTTGCTGTAAACGGTGTAAAAAATATAAGTAAATATAACAATTTTTGTCGGGATGCAGAAATTACTGCAAACAGTCCAACCGGGATCAATATATAACCAACAAGAGTTATTTCCATGGTTTCTTTGAACTTTTATGAAAAAATGAAGAAAATCGTTGTCGCGTATCGCGATTCATAATATTTTCGTCTAATATTGTTTCAATGAGTTTAATGTATTCCCGCATAGCATTTTTTCATGAAAACCTTTTTGAGATCTTTTTGCTCTCTTCAATCATTTTTTCTTTCGTTCTTGATTATTCAGAACTCTCAAATAACTCTTGCGATACCCTCCGGTGAATATGGATCAACGTATTCGACAGCATCTGTGTACAACTCTCTAAAAACCGAGATATCGGATACCACTGCATGGATTCCCGTTTTAATCGCCTCAAGCCCAGTCAAACCAAAACCTTCCATAAAAAATGATAGAAGAAGCGCTTCCGCTCCTTTCAACCAATCCCATTTTTCTTTATCCCCAACATAACCCATAAAATGCACCCCGTCCGACTTTTCGGAGATTAATTTGGAGATAATCTAAATATGTTTACTATAAATTTTTGCCATGTTAATAAAAATCCTTAGGGTTGCCACCGTATAGGATGGAGAGGTGAACCAGGTGAGCAAAAATCGGGTTATTCACCTCAAAACAAGCCTTTTACGGGACTAATATGAAACCTTAGCATCAGCCACTGGTCAATTTTTAGGAGAAATTTCTGTAATTATCACCTCGCTTTTTCAGAAAAATTGATAAATCGATAATCCAACCAGTTTTTCAAACCTCTCTCGGATTATTAACAACGTTTTTTTCTGTCAACGAATTAATCAAGGCCAAACATTATTTTCATTATCATGATGACTCTATCCCATTGTTTTCTAATAATCCTATTCAGGATAGCTACTAATAAACTCAAATAGACAGTTGGCAGAGCATAGGGAAAATGGTTTCTTGTTAATAATAGTCTGTTTTTTGTCCAATAGTAGTCAGACAACTCACTTTTATTAGTTCTTATTTCACTTTCTCCAGTACTTGCTCCGACTTTATGGTATACAAGGCTTCCAGGCGCATACGAAAGTGAAAAACGATCTCTAGAGCGGATAACCCAATCCAATTCTTCAAAATAAAGAAAATATTCTTCAGACATCAATCCGACTTCATCGATAACCTCTTTTGATACGAGCAAGGAAGCACCAACAATGTAGAATAGCCGTTTTTCAACTTCTATAGTGCCGGCATGTCTATCTGCGTTCTGCATGCTTCCTATATGATTAGGGCAAGCAAACCATTTATTGTAAGTACCGCCTGCCAGAGCCTGTATCTTTTTAGGATTATAATAGTAAAGAAGTGTTGAGCCGCAAAAGCCAACCTTTGATTTTTGCCTAATGCGTTTCACTAGTTCAGTCAGTGCGTTGGAATTGACGACGGTATCATTATTGAGCAACCAGATATATTGAAAATCTCCTATATTCGAAGCGTATCTAATACCAATGTTGTTTCCACCTGAAAAGCCGTGATTCCTCTCAGATTCAATTAGTACGAAAGATTTCTCAGCACTAAAATCTACTTTTGGTAGATTCGCTATTACAGTGTTACTGCCCTCTCCGTCCACTAAGAAGCTATGTTCTACAAACGATATAGGTTTGAGAATCGGGGGGAAAGATTTGTCTCGCAAAACATTTCTTCGACTTCGCCAAACATTGAGCTTGCCTGTTGCCCACATCTTAATCTTTTCAACAGATCCATCATCAGATGCATTATCAACCACAATAACGCTGTAATTGTTGTAGTTCATTCTAAAAACGCTTTCAAGGCATTCAATAGTATCAGACCAACCGTTAAAGTTAACAATAATTATGTATACTTTAACATTAGGATGTTGACTTGATTTTTTCATAAAAAAGTGAATAGTGGTTGGATACGAATATCCGTCCGAGAATTTCCTCGGTATGGTTCAACTTGAATGGATCATTATCTTTTTACGTCATTTTTGAAATGGGTCATAAATATTTCAGGGTAGAGTTTTTTAAATGTGTTGTAAGAAAATAGAAAAATGATATCATCAATTATAGGATATTTGCGTCCACATTCATTGCATAAATAATATTTTCCTTTCTTTACTTTGACTTTATACCCTTTCTCTGAACATGAAGGGCAAATAAGCGTATCTTCAACAGAAGTGCATATATTTGAATTCTGTTTAATACTATCATTTTTTCTGCAAATTCCAGATATTTCACCTCCAAATAAGTTACTCAAAATATATTTCAAATAGTTGCCTGATTCAAACAATTTTGTATTAATTCGCTTTAGAGACCTAGTTTTTACATGTTTTATTTTAAAAGGCAATAATGCTTCTTTCCAAGTATCTAATGGTATAGAAAAGTTCTCTATGATATTATATTCCGACTCATTGCATGTTTTCTCACAAAAAACGAAGTCAATTAATTTTCTTGCTTTACTTCTATTCATATATTTTTTTGAATACTCTTTTTTGCCCTTGTATAATGGAAAGTAAAGGTGTTTTTTGAAAGGCTCTTTGTCGAAAAAGAAATAACCACCTGGAAATAGTACCCTGTAGATTTCATTTATGATTGGTGTTGGATCAGGAAAATGATGAAGCGTTTCATAACAAAATATAAAAGGAATAGAATTGTCCAGAAACGGGAGGTTATAAGCATCACAACAAATTCTCATTGGAACTTTATTTTTATTAAATACTTCCTTATAATACTCACAGCTTTTAAGCATATCATAAGAAATATCAACTGCAGTTCCAGTCAATCCAAGATCACTTTCCAAGACTAATGATCTTTGACATCTTTCCGCACCTATCTCTATATAGGGGGATACAAGAATTTTTCTTTTTATTAAAGATTTCATTTGTTCAAGCGTTTTATTCATTCGATTCTTGAGAATTTCTTCGATGCCTCTTGCGTCAAATTCATCGTCAAAGTGAGTTTCCCGCTCAACCTGCTGTTGATAAAGCTTTTTTCTAAATTTAATTTCACCAATTTTTGATTTGTCTAATTGATTCCTCATAACACCCTGCTTTGTTGGCTATATGCTTTTTTTCCAGAACATAGCTGAATTTGAAGGTTGTTTCTGTAACGACAACACTGACTCTATAAACTAAACCTTTGCACTATACTCACAAATCATGTGAATGAAGGGTTCGCTTTGAAGTTGAGTTTTAATTAAATTCAAGAACAAAAGCGGTAACTTGTTCAAAGTATAAACAATTTTATGAATCAGTATGCTTGAAAGAAATAATGAATCGTCAGATGTCTATCTCCCTCTTATGCAACAAAAATACCTGTTCATCGGCTAATTATTTCTGCGCTGTTAGCAAGAGATCTCCACCGGCATTCTTATCAAATCGAATCGCCATCCACTCTAATAAATCAATTAAATCTCCTAAAAACATCTCAAAAGCATGTTTAGGGACAGTTAGTTTAATATTCCCATACCGCCGTATTCTGCGGCTGAATATTAGAGCATCTCGTGATCTTATTATTGAGTTGCAAGCGACTTTTGAAAAACCAACTCTCTTCGCTGCCATTAAAAGCGAATTCGAAGTAAAAATATGAAGATGACGTGGAGGATCTAAATGAAGCCAATTTGATCTATAAAATCTATGTAGCAATGCTTCTGAATTAGGAGTATTTATTATTATATTCCCATCTGGTTTTAGAACTCGGTAAGATTCAAAAAGAAGGGCTACGGGATCAGGTGTATGTTCAATAACATGACTCATAATTATTGCATCGAAGAAATTGTCAGGATATTTCTGTTCCTTCAAATGGCCGAGATTAACATTTAGCCCCTTTGATCGGGCATGTTTTACTACAACAGGATCGATATCTATCCCTGTCACGCACCAGCATAGCTTTTGAAGACGTTCAAGGGTTATCCCACTACCGAAACCTATCTCGAGTAATTTTCCTCCTATAATAGTCTGTAGGTACATAACTCGGATATCCGCATCAACCTTACGCCCTGGAAACAAATAAAGTAATCTGTAAAGTAGTCTATCAATAAGACCATCGTATGTTGCTCCATAACCATATTTAATATGTAGATATCTGTCTATAACACGTTCGTATCGGCGTTTTAGTAAGGTTTTGTTTATAGGCATATTTTTATGGGTATAATAGTCTAAATATAACTTGTTCAAATCCTCTGCTACTGGCATGGGATCGAGCCAAAGTAGTTTACACTTCGTATTTCTACATTGTTTAATTACCCACTCGCCTGAAAGGTCATATAGCCGATCTTTTAATCCTTGATAAAGAACTTGGCCATCGCTGCCACATATTATACACAACGGCTTTGATGCAGTTTGGATACCTATAGTTACCATATTCATTAGGTGATACTTTGAGTATCAAAGACCTTAAATAAATGAAAAAGTCAAAAGAACTACCAAATCGCTCTCTTTCAATATTTTGTCACTTAAGTTTTTTTTAAAGACAGTTATAACCAAAATTCCATATTTTGTCATTTTTAACCACGCAAATCAGTCCATGGAACACTTTGATCTATCAACCGCTCTAAAAGTACAATGTCATTTTGATACAAATCTTGGAGTTTGGTTCTGTTTTCATCTGAAATATATTTATCATAAACTCCTATATCTGATATGGTATTCCACTGTTTAAACCAGTATGCAAAGTAACGCCGAAATTGTATTGGAAATGTCTCCCATATCAAAACCGCGGCTTTATTTTTTTTAACCTTATGAATAAAGGGCAATCGGCTTTTAAAGCCCCCGACGTGGTAAACCTTACCTATTGTTGATGGTACGTACTCTTGGTCAACAACAATAAATCGATAAATTTTTTTCATTACCAATATTGGATCATTTTTTAGTTCGTCGGTAAAGATAGTAAGAAGTTGACCTCTCTTAAAAAATCGAAAATACTCTTTCATGATACGTCCATATTCGCCTCTTACAATATAACATTTGTTGTCGTTCGCTATTTCGGCTCGAAAAACCCTAGCATTTTTCAGTTCATTCAAGGCTAACTGCTGCATCACCGCTTCATTAAAGGTACGTTTCTCCCTTCCCCAACGAATCCACATTTTATAATGTGAAAATGCCCTTTCAATAGGATGGCGCAGTATTGCAATCAACTTTATATTAGGTAGTATCTTTGAGATACGTGATGGAACTTTTTTATCACACATATAATGAGGTGTTGCCTTTCCCAACAACCTACTATTGGGTGCTCCTGAAAAATAATCTGTAAAATATTGTTCCCATCCTTGGTTATAGACCTCGTCGTCACTAAAGAAGGGAGCCTCTTTTTCTGGTGGCATCCAGACTTGCGGGTGGTCATTGAGGTACTTGAATAAAGATGTCGTACCCGCTTTTTGAGCACCAATAATAGTAAAATCGATAAGTTGACGTTTCATTATATAAAAATTACAGATGTTGCTTTTCTAAAAATCTATTTTATGCAAAATTATAGTGTTAGCTACGCTATTTAACGTCGTTTTTTTCTTTAAATATTGGGAGTACAACAATTCCAAACTTCCATTTTACCATTACCAGTGCAAATAAATTCTGCAATGAAATAACAACCGCCGTAGCCATAGCTGCCCCTATTGCTCCATAATGCGGGATGAGGATTGCATTAAATATTAGGATTAAAAATGCGGATAAAGCCATAATATTTCTAAATACAACTTCACAACCGCACATTAGAAGAATATATCCGACAGGCCCAGTCATCACATTGACAAATTGCCCAATCGCCAAGATAGTAAGTACGACAGAACCTTCTGAAAACTGATCTCCAAAAATATTCATAACCAAGTCTGGCAAGAATATAAAGAAAAACAATATTGGTGCGGAAAAGAAGAACATCAGCTTCGCAGATTTCCGGGCTGTAAGACCAAGTTTTTTTATATCACCTTGATGATATATCGCCGCAAATTTTGGTGCCACAACAGAGTTTACAGCTATTAAAATAAAGCTAGTAAGCATAGAAGTACGATTAGCTATGCTAAATATACCAACATCTTTAATTGTTGAATAAATCCCAAGCATAAAATTCGGAGACCAGGTAATGACAAGCTGGAACATGGAAATCCAAAACAGTGGTAAAGAGCTTCGCAGTAGTTGAGTTGTATTAAAATATCCAATAGCATTTTTTAAATGCAATGTATGTCTTCGCCAAAGCCAGATAGCAATTATTGCCGTTAAGTAAGTAGCCAGACTATAGGCCCAAACCGCACCCAATATATCCCATTTGGAAACCAAAATTAAAATTCCCATAAGCGAAAACAAGGGCACCAGGACATTTAATACTAAAATGTAATCAAATATTCGCTTAATTGCTTGTAGGGCATGAGCATGAAGTGTAAAAACTGTAAATGGTATAATTGCAATTGCCATCCAACGGATTAGAATAATTAATTGCGGTTCAGAAAAAATGCTATTAGCAAGCCATGGCGCTATTATTATTATTACTAAAGTTGTAGCACTTGACACTATCAAGCTTAAGGATAACCCCTTCAGATATACACCTTTAACTTTTGTCCAATCTTTAATAGATGCACCGGCAGAAATATAACGAAGATATGAATTATCTATGCCCATTCTACCAATAACAGTAGCAATTGTAATACAAGAAAGTGCTAAATAAAATAAGCCGGTGTCATGAGATCCCAATAGGCGTGCTAAGGCGACATTTAAAGCAAAAGAAAGGCTTGCACCTGCAACTTTCAAAATTAGGGCCATGCTAGCCCCTCTCATAATTTCAGATATATCATCGCTAAAATAAGATATGTTTGAGAATTTTTGCATAAATAGCTTTTTAGGGTAAATGATAGATTTTGTGAAGTAGTTTAATTTGAAACGGACACCATACTAAGAATAACAATCATGGGAAAGAGGTGTCCTATGAACTAAAAATGAACCAGACAAAAGTACACAAAAGAATTTAAGTGTGACGCCGTTAAACTGGTCGTCGAACAAAGTCACAGCAGCGACGAAGTCAGCCAGCGTCTTGGAATTAATCAAGCAAATATTTCCACTGACCCGCGAATACATCAAGAGAACGAACCCTCAATGAAGCTCCCCGCCGCAAGCGGACGGGGTATCTAATGGAATATCGAGTTACATTTTAAATAATTTGAGTTGTTTCATTCGTGATTCGGTTTCTTTCTCATTGTGACTATGGTTTCTTATATATTTTCTGATTACTTTCTCGGAGGTTGCTTCGCCTACTGTGCCGATGTATTTGCCGTCGCTCCAAAATTCGCCGCCCCACAACTCTTCTTTTCTGAGTTTGGGGAATCTTTCAAATATCTTTCTTGCTGTAATCGACTTGATTATGCTGATTGCGCGCAGAGGAGAAATCTTGGGCGCTGCTCCGTAAAAAATGTGAATATGATCCTGATCGAAACCAACTTCATCGATAATTATTTCGTATCGTTCGGAAATCCCTTTAAGGGTCTCCTTGATACATGCTTCAACTTCTTTGTTAAGTAATATTTTTCGATACTTGACCGCTGTCACCATATGATAGCGAATTTTGTATACACTATGAGATGTTTTCCCTAATTCCATAATGGCGGTAGTATAGCACCGCCTTTTACCCCGCCGCAAGCGGACGGGGTATTAAAAAGACATAATAATATGGTGGCGCCACCCGCAGCGAACTGGAAAACGAGGTCAAGTGTTTACAATAAAGAGAACCAGCGGTTTCAAATGAAGCGCAAGATCTTGATAAAAATCGCGGCTCTCTTTGCCAGCAATCGAATAGAGATACGATTTCATAGGGCAGTAAATGAAGGCCCTATCACGGCACCGTTTTGTGCAAGGTGATGGTAGTCAGCCGGATCGGATTTCGCGATTACCTTCATCGTTCAATAAAGTCTGAGCAGTAGATATCACTTATGTATAGACGCTTGAAGGTCGGCTTTACCTGGCTACTGCGGGATAACGCCCTGAAGTGGTTTAAGACAGTATGTTTCGAGTGAAGGCATCCTTTTTGTCTTTAAAAACACTTTTCATCTTCGTTTAACACTTATGGTCTACTCTATAATATAAGCTGACAATACGGAATAATCACAGTTATTAGAAGCTATCTCAAAAAAAATCTAGACATAAGAACCTGATTATGCAATAAAATCAGGATGGATATTACAAACGAGCAATGGAACAGGATAGAGCCGATTA
>JBHPCZ010000089.1:0-14328 GCA_042573625.1 Thermodesulfobacteriota bacterium | reverse complement strand
AATAAACGATAAATGACGGCGTGCTCAAAAATTGCTTTTTCGACAATCTCGCAATTGGTATGAACCGATTGAGAGTTGTGTTTATTGTAAGGTATCTGTACTTTTTGTAAGCCTTATCTAATTCAAAATATGGTGTTCTATCCAATCGTCTATCCCAATTGATCGGAGGATTTTCTAATGTCCGATAAACCAACTTATGAAGAATTGGAACAAAGGATCAAGCAATTAGAAAAAGCTGAATCTGGTCGCAAGCAGGCAGAAAAGGCGTTGCGGAAAAGTGAGGAGACCCTTGAGGCAATTCTCGCCACCGCTCCAGTTGGGATTGGTTTCGCTCAGGATCGGATCGTAAAGTGGGGTAACAAAGCTCTATACAGCATGCTGGGCTATGAGGAAGGCTCCCTCGAAGGGAAAAACGTCAGGGTAGTCTATTCAGATGATGAAGAGTATGAGCGTGTCGGCCGTGAGCTGTACTCGAATGGACAAGTGGAGAGCAAGTGGGTTGGCAAGGATGGGAGGGTCTTTGATTGCCACGTTCAGGTGAACCCACTTAATCCACCGGATATTTCCAAAGGGATCATCATAGCTGCGGTGGACATCACAGATCGCAAGCGGGCAGAGGAGGCGCTGCGGGAGAGTGAGGAGAAACATAGAACACTATTAGAAAATATTCCTCAAAAAATATTTTTTAAAGATACAGACTCCATTTACGTGTCCTGCAATAAAAATTACGCTAAGGATTTAAAAATAAATTCTGAGGAAATTACCGGAAAAACAGATTATGAATTTTATCCCAAGGAATTGGCTGAAAAATATCGAGAAGACGATAAAAAAATCATCCAGTTAGGAGAAACCGAAGAGATCGAAGAAAAGTACATTCAAAACGGTCAAAATGTTGTTGTTCAGACAGTGAAAACACCTGTTCGAGATGAAATCGGTAATGTGACAGGTATATTGGGCATTTTTTGGGACATCACAGATCGCAAGCGGGTAGAAGAGGCGCTGCGAGAGAGCGAATTAATGTATAAACTTGTGGTAGAGGGGAGTAACGTAGGTACATGGGACCGCGATGTCCAGACGGGAAATGTAATACGGAATGAGCGAGCTGCCCAGATATACGGGTATACCCTTGCTGATATGGAAGCGAATTATGATTGGTGGGAATCAAAAATTCATCCAGATGATAAACCCAAAGTAATAGAGAAGCGGCAAAGACATATGAACGGAGAAACAGATCTGTTTGAAGCTGAATATAGGCTACAAAATAGGTTTGGGGAATGGGTCTGGACTATGAGTAGAGGCAAGGTTGTTGAACGTGATGAAAATGGTAAGCCATTGCGGATTTCCGGAATACTTCTTGACATTACCGAGCGTAAGCAGACTGAAGATATACTGCAAAAAGTGAACGAAGAACTGGAAAAACGTGTTGAGGTGCGGACGGAAACCCTTAAAAAAACCAATAAAAAATTGCAGGCTGAGATCACCGAGCGTAAGCGGGCCGATAAAGCCCTGAAAGAGAGTGAGAATCGCTACCGACTTTTGGTCGAGACAATGAGTGATGGATTGGGCATACAAGACGAAAACGGTTTGATAATATATGTCAACAACAAATTTTGCAAAATGTTGGATTATAAAGCAGATGAATTTATTGGGAGACCAGTTGCTGATTTTGTTGATGGTAAGAACAAACAAATCCTGAAAGACCAGATTAAGAATCGTAAAATTGGTATGATTGAACCTTATGAACTCGAATGGAATAAAAGGGATGGTAGTCAGTTACCAACGATTGTGTCGCCACAAGCTTTCTATGATGTAAAAGGTAAATTTAAAGGTAGTTTTGCGGTGATTACCGATACTTCAGATCTCAAGAGCGCAGAAAAGAAAATCAAAGCATCGCTTGCCGAAAAAGAGATCCTGCTGAGTGAAGTTCACCACCGCGTCAAAAACAACTTTGAAATTGTTTCCAGTCTTCTCGATATGAGCAGCATGAAAACAAAAAACCAGGAAGCCCAAAATCTATTGAAAGATGCTCGTTCCAGAATCCACTCCATGGCGTTAATTCACTCTCAGCTCTATGAAAACGATCGGTTCGATAATATTGATATGGAACGGCATGTCCATGAATTGGCGAATCATCTTTCTCAAGTCTATCTAGGGAATGGAGGGTGGATTACTACAATAATCAAACCTTCGGAAGTCTATCTTTCTGTAAACCAGGCTATTCCATGTGCATTAGTGTTGAATGAACTGATTGCCAATGCATTCAAGCATGCTTTCAAAGAACGAGAGGAAGGAAAGGTCCGTATTTCCATCAACAATCTAAGCGGCGATACCGTTCAAATGAGCGTCAAGGACGATGGTAGTGGTATTTCTGAAGATGTCGATCTTAGCAACGCAACTGGCCTTGGACTAAAACTGGTAAGATATTTGGTTGTTGGTCAACTGAAAGGGGAAATGCGTTTCCACATTAATAATGGAACAGAATTTCAAATAGATTTCAAGAAGGTTGAATGATAAGGAAAGACCTTCAATTCTGTTATGAAATCATCTACTCAAAACTTGTGTTTACTGCAATAAAACACAACTTGTCATTAAAATTTGGAAGTTGTGATATCTAAGGTTGCTGGGCCTTTCCCATAAAAGCTAAGGTACATTCGCTAAACACAAAGTTGTCTGCTATTTAAAATTCATAAACAAACCATTTGTCATTAATTTCAGAAAAAATACTCGACTGTTTTCATCTTTCGAAGGAAGTGCGACATTATCAAATTCTTGACGATAATTTAACCCTAATGTTGCAAAAGTCGAGCCGTTCGGCCTTGAGGCTCACGACAGGGATGCCCCATATACAAGGCATCAAGGACGAAGCCGTAGTAATCTACTGCAAGTCCTTGATAACGACGAAGCCGAAGGAGTCATGCCGGAGGCAATGGGGTATCATCGGCTTTCCTGAAAGGCAAACAAAACAACCTAAAAATTATGTGCACTGGATACCTCCAAAAGTTACATTCTACAATAGATGCTCAAATCCCTCTTAAGCCTTATTTTAAGCAGTCTTGTGAAGACCAGACTGCTTTGTTTATGCAACGTTGGAGTTAAAACAGCTACAGAATAAACACGCAGTGATACCGGTTCCGACTGACAAATGAAAAGCATGTGAACGAAACGCCCCCCTACCGCTCCAGAGCAGAACTGACCACATCGGCGGCAACGTCAATACTCAAAGCGCCGGTATTTATCACCACATCGTAATTAACGGGATCTGCGATATCGGCATAAAAATATTTTCTGACAAACGCCCTGCGGTTGGATTCTGTTCTTAGAATTCTTTTTTTTGCTTCAGCAATAGAAATATCATAATCACGGGCAACATTTTGTGCCCTCACATCCTGTGGTGAAATTACCCGGACACTTAACCTTTTGTCACCCGGAAGGATAAAATTCGCTCCCCTGCCCACGATCACGGCCCGACCGTATTTGCCAATGGTGCCGACAACTTTCATAAGATGCTGGAGATACTGATCAGGCCACAGATGCCGGTCATCAACAAGAGAGGAGATCCAGTCCTCCAACACTGAAAGCCCTTTTTCGTCCAGTGCTTCGGCCAATATGTTACTTACGTTGGCACTATTGGCCATTTCATGAATGACTTCTTGATGAAACAGGTCGAACTCAAGTCTTTTGGAAACTCCCTTGGCCACCAGGTTGCCGCCACTTCCGGGTTCTCTGGAAATGGTTACAACCTGAATGCCCGTTTCCTCCTTTTTCTTTTCGGTTTGCATAATCTGCCACTTTTGCACTTGCTCTTCGATGATCTTGTTAATTGAACGAGGTTTGGTTTTCATGTTACCTCCTTTCATGGCTTACCATCAGTTTGCAGCACATAAATTGTGGAAAACAGAGGTCTTCACTCCCTGAAAAAGAAGTATGATTTGATTTGAGCATTCGTGAGTTGAATCGATTTTAACCCAAGTGCCGGTCTCGCTTGAAGCAAGTGCAGATGCAGCGGAAGTGATTAGATTCTGGATATAATCAGTTTAAAAGAAAACGTGTTCGGAAGTCAAGAAAAGAAGCGTATTGTTATGAAAACCAAAGGGATTTCCTGGCAAAAATTCCGATTGGCGCCATCCAGATTTAACTTAACTTAAAGAAGCTGTTTATTAATTACTCTTTTTCTCTTTGGAAAGTATAGAGGATCGGCCATGGAAAATTTAGGTTGCGAAATATTACACGGCGCAAGCCTCATTCTTTTGTTCATGTTCATCGTCCTGTTCTCCAAGATGATCAATGATCTTCTCACACCGTATAAGATCGACGATGAATTGACCAACAAAGATAACGTTGCTCTGTCAACCGGTATCGGCGGTTATTTCAGCCCAACGACAATCATTTATATCGGCGCTCTTTTGGGGCCGACTCGCGGCATTATTATGGATCTTTTGTTTGTCGGCGGGTATTCGGTTTTCGGGGTCATTCTGCTTAACATTTCCCGCTGTATAAATGACCGGGAGAAGAATAAATCGTTTTATCTTTTTAAAACCGCCAGAATCTCCTGCCCGAATGTCCTTTTCTGCCAGTTTTTCATGTTTTCAATTGCCTCAAAGCCGCTCATATCATGCGGCTTTTGAACGGCAATCGCAGCGATCATCGCTTTGTTGCAAATGAGGGCTGGGTCGATGTCGAGATCCCTGGCCTTTTTATCTCTCCACGATTTAAGCGCTTTCACCCTTGCCGGTACTCTGCGCGACAATACAGGGGTTCTCATGCGGGGATATACCGGGAGACTGTTTTCATGTAATTTCAAGGCGTTGTCGACCGCCTCCACCAGGTCACTGCCATACATGACGAGCTGTTTTTTACTGAGAGCCTTCACACCCTTTAAACGCCTTAGCGTTGCCGGTTTTGCAACCGCAATTTTCATGACAGATTCATTTCCGAAAATTTTGAACAGCGGTCTGTCTTTCTGTGCCGCAACCTTTTTTCGAAATTGAAGAATCGACTCGAGAACGGCGAGGCTTCTCGGCCTGAGGCGGCCCGCGCCTTTGAACTTCAGGAACAACGGCTGGTTGTCCGTCGTGGAAGGTCTCACGTTGCTTAAATATTTACATTCTTCGGTTACCCAGGAAAGTCGTCCCTTTCTATTCAGCTTGTTTTTCAGAATTTCGAACAGTGGAATCAGATGAATGGTATCCCTTGCAGCATAATCGATCATTTCCCGCGGCAGTGGTCTTTTAGACCAGTCTTTCTTCTGATATTTTTTATTCAGGTCGATGTTGAAAAAATTCTTTAACATCGCTTCCAGCCCGGTTTCCCTGATACCCAGAAACCTGCTGGCGAGTTCAGTGTCAAACAGATTGTTTACCCTTATTTTAAAATCCCTGTACAGAGAGCGGATATCGTAATCGGCGCCGTGAAAAATTTTTTGGATATCACGGTTGGCAAAAAGAGGCTTCAGGGAGGATATTTCTTTGACCTGCAGCGGGTCGATCACTACACTTCTGGTTTTCGTGGCCATCTGGATCAAACAGACCCGCTCTTTAAAATGATACATGGAATCTGCCTCCAGATCCACGGCAATGGCTTTTTCCTTTTCAAATGACCTTGCAACAGCTTTAACTCCGGATTTCGTATCGATTATTTCATAATTGCTATTCATAACTGAGATAACTTCGCTGGATAAATTTAAAACAGTCCAACTTCAGACTCTGGGTGAATTTTAACTTGACCCACGATTCCATTTAACCTAAATTATTTATTTTTCATACCAAATTTGCGAATTGAGACTTAAATGACCCATTTTTACTTTATCATCAAATTCACAATTTTCAGGTGATTAATCAATGATTAACATAACATTTCCCGACGGTAACATAAAGGGTTTTGAGAACGCCCCCAGCGGCCTGGAAGTAGCCAAAAGTATTTCAGAAGGCCTGGCACGTGAATGCGTTGCCATGGAACTTGATTCCACACTGGTCGATTTAAGCACAAAGATTAATCAGGATTCCCGAATCCGGTTGATCACGACCCGAGACCCGGAAGCCCGTGAGATCCTCCGCCACAGTGCGGCGCATGTCATGGCCCAGGCGATTCTGCATCTCTACAAGGATGCCAAACTGACCATCGGTCCTGCCGTGGAAGACGGGTTTTACTACGACATCGACATGGAACCGGTTTCAGAGGAAGACTTCCAGAAAATCGAGACCGAGATGAAAAAAGCCGTAAAGGCGAAACTTCCATTTGAACGCAAAATCGTCTCAAAATCCGAAGCTGGGGAATTCTACAAAAACGAGCCGTACAAGCTCGAGATGATTTCAGAACTGAAAGACGAAACCATATCGTTCTATTCTCACGGCGATTTTACGGATTTGTGTCGCGGCCCTCACCTTCCCCACACCGGATTTATCAAGGCCTTCAAACTGATGAAGGTTTCGGGCGCCTATTGGCGCGCCGACCAACGGAATGCGCAGCTGCAGAGGATTTACGGCGCGGCCTTCTTTACCAAAAAGGAGCTGAATAATCACCTCCACTTTCTTGAAGAGGCCAGAAAGAGAAACCATCGAAAGATCGGCATTGCCCTCGATCTGTTCAGCTTCCACGACGAAGCGCCCGGCATGCCTTTTTTTCACGCAAACGGGATGGTGGTCTGGAATGCCCTGCTGGCTTACTGGAGACTAGAACACCGGGCAGCAGGATATGTTGAGACCAAAACCCCGATTCTGCTTCAGCGTTCCTTGTGGGAACAAAGCGGCCACTGGGACAATTACCGGGAAAATATGTATTTCGCCGAAATTGATGACATCGAAAATGCCATAAAGCCCATGAACTGCCCCGGCGGGATGCTGATGTACAAAACAAAACGCCATTCCTATAAAGACCTTCCGATACGGGCGTCTGAAATCGGGCTGGTCCATCGCCATGAGCTCTCCGGGGTCCTGTCCGGCCTTTTCAGGGTCCGGGCGTTTCATCAGGATGATGCCCACATATTCATGACGCCGGAGCAGATTCAAGATGAGATTCTGGGCGTGCTGCAACTGGAAGAACGCATTTATAAAACTTTTGGCCTCGGGTTTGAACTCGAGCTTTCCACCCGCCCGGAAAAATCCATCGGCACCGACGAACAATGGGCGGTCGCAACGCAAGGCCTGGAAGCGGCCCTTGAAGCGTACGGTAAAGAATACAAGATCAATGAGGGAGACGGCGCTTTCTACGGCCCGAAAATCGACTTCCACATCAAGGACGCGCTGGGTCGGACCTGGCAGTGCGGAACGGTCCAACTGGACATGTCGCTGCCCGAAAGATTCGATCTGTTTTATATTGACAAAGATAATGAAAAGCATCGACCCATCATGATCCATCGCACGGTTTACGGCTCAATAGAACGTTTTTTCGGCATCCTGACCGAGCACTTTGCCGGAAAGTTTCCCTTGTGGATGGCACCGCTTCAGGTCACGGTTCTGGCAATAAATGACGACCTTGTGCCGTACGCAAACGATGTGAAAAACAGGCTCGAAAATGCCGGACTCCGGGCTGAAGTAGACCACAGAACCGAAAGTTTGAATAAAAAAGTCCGAGATGCCCAGCTAAGCAATATTCCGTTGATTTTGACCGTTGGCAACAAGGAAAAAGAATCCGGCAACCTCTCCGTGCGAACCCTGGACGGAAAGGTCAGATACGGGATTCCGCAGGAGACCTTTTTAAACACGGTTCTTTCCCACATTAAGGAACGAAAGCTGGATCTGGAGATTTTCGACAGTTAAGTGTTTTTTTATTAGCCACAGATTCACCCTGTTAAATAAGATTTTAGTATTTACTATATTTTTGCTAAGATACCTGTTTTAAGCAGCACATGAGCATTGACACTAAACAATTTAACAGGGCAAGCACACGCAAACGATTTCAGCCGGGCGACCTGCCCGGCTGAAAAACTCATATGCCATGCCAAGTGATGAAAAAACTGCCGGAATTACATCTCGCAAAATCAAATGGTGCGACTTGCGGTGCGAGCACGCCGAATCCGCAAAGCTTGATGCATTGGATGGAAGCTGCCGCACCTTTCAATCCCTCTGGTGCAAAGAGCTGAAAAAACATGTCACGAAAAACGCGCCCTGCGAGATTGTTTTCGGAAAGAGACGGCCGACGACAGGGTTTTAAGATAGGTTTCAGGGATCAGGGGTCGGGGATATCCATGAAAAGCGATAGTTTATATTTCCTAACCACTTTAGCATCTATATAAAACATATAGATGCCAGAAACCGCAGTCGTTTTTTATATGTTGAATATAGCGGAATGAATGATCCGTAGCGAAATCGTGCACTGTTTGAATGCATTAGGGATCGTTGAGAATGAACAGCATCATTCAAAATTTGTTCGTTCACTGAATTATATTCAAATCTAATAATGTGTTTTTTAATTTATTCTCTGTTCATTCATTACGAGCCCTTATGCATGAGTTTGCACGATGAAGTCGCGGATTATTCATGTAGCGCTGAATATTAACAAAACATCCCGATCTCTTTTATAGATGTGAACACACTACATAAAATCTTGTCGTATTGGTTTCCTATCTTTATTTACTGCCTTCTGATTTTTATCCAGTCCTCCTATCCAGCCCCTGAGCAGATCCCGGACTGGTCTTATTTTGACAAATTTCTCCATGTTGTTTGCTACGCCCTTTTGGGCGTGCTATTTCTGAGGGCGTTTCAAACGACACGGATAAAACAGAATGTAAAACTGGTGATAACGCTCAGTATCCTGTGTTCATCCCTTTACGGGATGAGCGATGAGTTTCACCAGTATTTTGTCCCGTACAGGTATGCGGACGTTAGGGATGTCCTGGCGGATATACTAGGAAGTGTTTGCGGCGTGTATGTTTACAAGTTGTTTATCATAAAAAATTCCAAAATATAATCGTATGAAATCTAATTTCAGAAGCTCGCTAAATTTTGGAATTTGGCCGGCAGTCTCTTTGTGATCATTTCGACAATCGCAAGGTATGTCAGGAAAGTGACAGGGCATATCTTCTGTGATACCATATTGTCGTATCACAATTTCGAGTGAAAGCAGATGGTTGTAAGGCATCTCAGACGGGGAATCATTTGTAAAACGTGTCGAATTGCTGAATTTCAGCCCAAAATTTATGTAAATTTCCTCTTCCGACAAGCCCAATTAATTCTCTAATCAGAGGGGAAACCCTATTTGACGAATTAATGAAACTGACTTTCACAATATATTCAAATTTCCGTATCCTTGCTCTAAAAGTTACTATAATGGCGCTCGCATTGAAAACCTTCGCCGAAATCACACGATATACAGATCCCCTGCTCTTCTAACGAGTCCATTTTCGACTCGCAATTTCCGCACAGATATTCTTCCCCGGATTTCATAGGTCCATCACAAGGGACTATTGTCATGGGACAAAGATCGATGCACGCTCCGCATTTATTGCAAAGTTCGGAATGTAAATCAAACGGGGATTCCACCCGGCGATCCTTGCCGCGTCCAACAAAACCGATGGCCTTTACCCCGAAGGTTCCCGGGCACAATTGGACACAGCGCCCGCACAAAACACAGTCACTGTTCCTGAAAGGATAGCGAACCTCCTTTACACCGCAGCGTACGGCAATGTCCTGGATAGCGCGGGAATTAGGCGCCTGTGAAACGAGCAGCTCTGCAATGTTGCGACGCAGTTTTCTGATTTTCTCCGTATTGCTCAAAACGACCATACCGTCTTGCACAAGCAGTGTGCAGGATGTGGTGACTTTTGGCCAACCATTCACAACATGCTCTACGATGCAGAGGCGGCAGGCACCGATACTTTCAATATAGGGTACGCGACACAGATGTGGAATGCAGGTGCCGTTTTCCAAAGCGGCATCGAGCACGCTTGACCCTCTTGCAGCCTTAATATTGGCACCGTCAATGTTTATCGTTACTAGTGGAGTCATATTTTACCTCGTTATTTAACTTGAATTGCTTCAAAATCGCATTCACTCTTGCAGATTCCGCATTTTTGGCATAGGTCCAAATTGATTGCGTGGACCTGTTTCTTTTTGCCCACAATTGCCCCATGTGGACACCCGCGCTTACAAATACCGCAGCAGGTGCATTTTTCAGAGTCAACCGTGTACGTGACCAATGCCTGGCATACACCGGCAGGACATTTTTTTGCGTGTATGTGAGCCTCGTATTCATCCCGAAAGTAACGCAGCGTGGAGAGTACGGGATTTGCTGCGGTCTTGCCCAACCCGCATAACGCTGTTTGACTCACGGTAGATCCCAATTCTTCCAAAAGGCCGATCTGCCGGGGGGTGCCGTTCCCTTCTGTAATATCCGTGATGATCTCGAGCATGCGATCGATTCCCATACGGCACGGCACGCATTTGCCGCAGGACTCGTCTTGTAAAAATGTGAGGAAATATTTCGCCACATCCACCATACAGGTCTCTTCGCCCATCACCACCATCCCGCCTGAGCCAATCATCGAGCCGGCCTTGGCAAGTTCGTCAAAATCCACGGGAAGGTTGAATTTGTCCGCAGGGAGGCATCCACCGGAAGGACCGCCGGTCTGCACGGCTTTAATGGAATTTCCGTTTGAACCGCCGCCGCCGATATCAAAGACAACGGTATTGATTGTGGTTCCCATCGCCACTTCTACAAGCCCGGTGTTTTTGATGTGGCCGGTGAGCGCGAGGATTTTAGTTCCTTTGCTCCCTTTGGAGCCCTTAGACGCAAACCAGGATGAACCGTTCAGAATTATTGAAGGAACATTGGCCCATGTTTCAACATTGTTCAATGTGGTTGGTTTATGCCAGAGACCGTCAACCACAGTGTGGACGTCCTTTGGCCGGGGTTCGCCGACTTTGCCCTCCAAAGAGGACATAAGCGCTGTTGATTCACCACAGACAAACGCACCGCCGCCACGAGCGATATCAATGTCAAAAGAGAATGATGATCCTAATATATTATCGCCCAAAAGCCCCAAATCTCTGGCTTGCTGAATGGCCACCCGTGTGTGCTTCACTGCCAGTGGGTACTCGTTGCGAACGTAGACGTAGCCATGCCTGGCACCAATTGCCCAAGCGCCGACCATCATGCCTTCTATAACCAGATGCGGGTTGCCTTCCAACACACACCGGTCCATGTAGGCCCCGGGATCCCCTTCATCAGCGTTGCAGATGACATACTTCTCATCACCCGGAGCTTCTCGGCACGCAGCCCACTTGCGACCGGTAGGAAAGCCGCCGCCGCCGCGACCTCTCAGCCCGGAGTCCTTAATTTTACGGACAACCGATTCCGGCGCTATTTCAAACAGGGTTTTCGCCAACGTCGCATATCCTCCGATGGCGATATAATCTTCAATAGAACATGGGTCAACCAAACGGTTTTGGGCCAGCAAATGACGATCCTGAGCGCGGTAGAAAGGAATTTCCGATTCGGTCTGAACCTGCTTGCCGGAAACCGGATCAATGTAAAGCAACCGTTCGACGACCTCATTGTCACGGATGGTTTTTGTAATGATTTCATGGGCATCATCAGGTGAAATGTGGCAGTAAAATATGTTTTCCGGCTCGATGACCATCAGGGGACCTTGCTCGCAGAAACCGTGGCATCCTGTGGTGCGGATACAGACGCTCTTTGCCAGGCCCTGTTTTGCCAATTCGTTTTTGACGGCATCGATAACGTTCTGGCAGCGTGATGCCTGGCATCCGGTTCCGCCGCACATCACCAGGGTTGACTGAATTTTTTTGCGGTCTTTGACAAGCTTTTTACGCAGGACCTCCAGGTTTTTAATCGTCTTGATCTTAGTCATTGGAGATTTCCTCCGTGCCAGCCTTGTGAAGGGATTTGATAAGTTTGCGTAGTTTCCCGGGGCTCATGTGGTCATGGTAACACCCGTTATCCGTAACCACAGGTCCAAGCGCGCAGGCGCCGAGGCAGTTTACATGTTCAATCGTAAAAAGACCGTCATCCGATACTTCACTGGGCTTGATCCCGAGTTGACCCACAGCCTGGTTGAGAATCAATTTTGCACCGCGCACATGACATGCTGTGCCCGTACATATCCTAATCACGTTCTTGCCGCGCGGTTTGAGTGCAAAAGCCTTGTAGAAAGAAGCAACACTGTATACGTCCATGAGCGGAACCCCCAATTCATTTGATACGGTCTTCATGGACTCTTCAGAGATATATCCATAATGTTCCTGTACGTCCTGTAGCACCTCAATGAGTTGCTGGGGTTGACTGCGGCGTTCTTCTAAAATGGCGTCAAGTGTCGGTGGTGGCATGCGAATCTCCTTTGGTTGAGGATTTTTTTAATTGACAGGGCATAAAATATCCGGCAATGTAAAAAAAATAAATACAATAAGAATGCACCCATAATACCCATAAGTTGTATGCACTAATAGTGCTAATTTAGTGCACATATAATGCATAGCCGCAATGGGCAAAGAGTGGAGGGATCCATGACTGAAAACGAATATTCATCGTCGCAGATGGCCGCTATGGATTTTCAAAACTTACCGGAGGAACTTTTTCGTCTTTGGCGAATTCCCTTTAATAACGACATCGAACCTCCAAAACTAATGCTTGCCCTTCGTGAACGGATCAAGGAGCTGAACTGTTTGTATGGGATAGGACGGTTGGCTGAACGTCATTCAGATTCGGTTGAAGATCTGTTGCGAGACATTGTTAAATTTTTGCCTTATTCATGGCAGTATCCGGAAATCACATGTGTCCGGATTTTGTTTAAAGAAGAAACATACAAATGCAAGAATTTCAAACTCACAAAGTGGCGGCAGTCGTCACGGATTTTTATGTATAATGAACCGGTGGGCGAAATCGCCATCTTTTATCTCGAAGAACGTCCACCAGCGGATGAGGGCCCATTTCTAAGAGAGGAACGCGCTTTACTGGATGCATTGGCCGAGCGAATCGGCTCAGCTGCCATGCGGATTTCTGCTGAACTGGAATTGCAGGAGAGCAACAGACAGCTGCGTCTGGAGCGCAAAGCATTGAAGGAATCGAACGCAGCTCTTCGTGCAGTTTTAGCAAGAATAGAGGAAGAAAAAAAAGAAATTTATATTGATGTACAGGAGAACGTCGATAAAATTCTGTTGCCGATATTGCATGAGCTTTCTTTTCATCTGCCCAAAACCAAAAGGCAATATGCGGAGATATTAAGAAGCAGCCTGGAGGATATCACGTCCCCCTTTGTCAGCGAATTGTCGAAAAACCATCTTTCTCTAACATCGACTGAAGTCAATATCTGCAATATGATTCGAAGTGGATTGCAGACAAAAGAAATCGCTCGGAATCGGGGTGTATCAGTAGGAACAATTAACCGCCACCGGGAACACATCCGCCGGAAGCTCAAGATTACCAACAGTGACATCAACCTTATGACATATTTACAATCGAGTAATTGGAAAGGGTGAAGAAGGCTGGGTAGACCTTGCAGTTTTGTCTTTAATTTATATGATCTATTTAAAGCGGCATTGTATTAGCTTGATGCTAGCGACTGCCGATGCCGGATAACTGCACTGGAAAAAAGCTATTAGCGGCCTGATTTTTTTATGATATCGTAATACCATCACCAAACGATAGCCGTGGTGCTACTATGTATACTGGCACATGAATCTTGTTTAGAGATTATGATACTGCTCTAAAAAACAAAAAAACCCCGGCCTTTGAAAAGACCGGGGTTTTGTATATTAAACACCCCGTGAATATGTTGCATTCACGATACAACGATTCATAAAAGCTGTTTCTTTACCCTATGCGCTTTCCGCCCTAATCCATAACCGGTCTGGGAAGAACCTTGCAGCGCTCGGCGATCTCGGGAACCATGTGCTCCCACTCGATGGCCATCATGTGAACCCCGTGAACGCCCTCCATCTCTTTCATTTCCTCGACCTGTTCAACGGCGATTTGGATACCCTCATTGGCCACATCCTTCTTGTCAACACCTTTAAGGCGATCGATCAGCTCTTCCGGAACCTCGATCCCCGGAACCCGCTTTTGCATGTACCGGGCCATACCCACGTTCTTCATGGGAGTAATACCGGCAAGAATGTAGCACTTTTCGGTTAACCCCATGTCAACGGCCTGTTTAATAAATTCCCGGAACTTGTCCATATTGTAGATGCACTGGGTCTGGATAAAATCGACGCCGGCATCGATCTTTTTAGCCAGACGGTGTACCCGCCATTCAAACGGATCCGCGAACGGGTTGATGGCCGCACCGATAAACATTTTGGGCGGATGTTCGATGTCGTTATTAAAGGGAATTCGCCAAAGACGAAAAGTGCTACATTCTTGCCGGTATTACTCCCA
>JBHPCZ010000088.1:0-14493 GCA_042573625.1 Thermodesulfobacteriota bacterium | reverse complement strand
CACCGGATATACAACGGGTTGTGGCCACAAAACGGTTGAAAACTTTTTCCATGGCATCTGATATCTCGCCGACGGTTGCCCGCGCCCGTACCGCTGGAATGCAGGCTTCCAGAAGGTTCCCACCGGATTCCGCAGCATTAGTCACCGCTTCCAGGGTCCTTCGGACTTCATCGTTATCCCGTTTTGCCTTGATCTCTTTTAATCTTGCGATCTGTTCATCGCGAACCGTTTCGGGAACTTCTAGAACCTCCCCCAAAGGCTCCTCTTCGATCTGATATTTGTTTACACCCACAATGATATCTTTCCCCTGATCGATGCGGGCCTGTTTTCTGGCCGCCGCTTCTTCGATACGCATTTTCGGCATCCCGGTTTCAATGGCCTTTGCCATACCGCCCAGTTTCTCCACTTCCGCCATGATCTTTCTGGCTTCTTTGATGACACCGTCGGTCAGCGCCTCAACATAATAAGAGCCGCCCAGCGGGTCAGCAACACGGCATATCTGAGACTCTTCCTGAATAACAATCTGCGTATTCCTGGCAATTCTGGAAGAAAAATCGGTGGGAAGACTCACGGCCTCATCAAAGGAATTGGTATGTAGGGACTGGGTTCCGCCCAGGGCTGCCGCCAGGGCCTCAAGGGTGGTCCGTATAATGTTATTGTACGGGTCCTGTTCGGTCAGGCTCCAGCCCGATGTCTGGACATGGGTCCTGAGCATCAGAGATTTCGGGTTTTTGGGGTTGAACTGACTGATGAGCTCATGCCAGAGAAAGCGGGCAGCGCGCAACATGGCAATCTCCATGAAAAAGTTCATCCCAACCCCGAAGAAAAACGAGAGTCGCGGGGCAAATGCGTCGATATCCAGCCCTGCTGCCAGAGCGGCCCTGACATACTCAAGCCCATCCGCTAAGGTAAATGCGGCCTGCAAAACAGAATCCGCGCCGGCCTCCATCATGTGATATCCGCTGATACTCACGGTATTATACTTGGGCATGTTTTCGGAGCAGTAGCCGATGATGTCGGATACGATCCGCATAGAGGGTTCCGGCGGATAGATATACGTATTCCGGGTCAGGTACTCTTTGAGGATATCGTTCTGGATAGTGCCGCCCAGTTGCTCGTGTTTGACGCCCTGTTCTTCGGCGGCAACGATGTACCCGGCCATAACCGGCAGAACCGCGCCGTTCATGGTCATGGATACCGTCACCTTGTCCAAGGGAATCTGATCGAAAAGGATTTTCATATCCTCAGCAGAATCCACGGCAACACCGGCCTTTCCGATATCGCCAACGACCCTGGAATGGTCTGAATCGTATCCCCTGTGGGTCGCAAGGTCAAAGGCTATGGAAAGTCCGGTCTGACCGGCAGCCAGGTTTTTTCTGTAAAATTCATTCGATTTTCTGGCCGTGGAAAAACCGGCATACTGGCGGACGGTCCAGGGCCTTCCCGCGTACATGGTGGCCATGGGGCCCCGCACGTAGGGTGCGAAACCGGGCAGGGCGTTTACGTGCGCCATTTCTTCAAGGTCTTCAGCAGTATACAGCGGTTTAACTGTAATACCCTCAGGGGTCGCCCAGTTCAGGTCCTCCAGCGGCCTTCCCCTGAGTTGCTTGGTGGCAAGTTCTTTCCATTTCTGTAAATCAGGATGTTCTGCCATGGTATTCTCCTTTAATTCTCATTTCGGACTTCAAAATGTATTCATGCTCAACGCGTTCTGTAAAACGCATTTTTTTATCTTTCGCACAGTTCGATCAATACCCCGTTCGTTGCCTTGGGGTGCAGAAAAGCGATCCTGGCACCACCGGCACCCTTTCTGGGCTTTTCATCAATCAGCTTTATGCCCTTTTCCTTTAATTCTTCCAAGGCCGCTTCTAAATTCTCCACACGGAACGCAATATGATGGATTCCCTCGCCCTTCTTGTCTAAAAATTTGGCAACAGGACCGTCCGGCGCCGTAGATTCCAGAAGCTCCACCTCGCTTTCTCCCACCGGGAAAAAAGCAGTGGTAACCTTCTGTTCTTCTACGGTTTCGGAACCTTCAAACGCAAGTCCCAACGCATCCGTCCATAAGCTTTTGCCTGCATCAATACTGTTGACCGCTATGCCGAGATGGTCGATCTTTAATATTTTCATGGAAACCCCCTTTTCATCCACATTTTACTTTTCATAATACCTTTGCAAGAGAGAAAAACAAGACTTTTTCGAAACCATCCATGCCGATAGAGCGTTTAACAGAGGAAACTCTCCGCCCCCCAATTATCTATGCTTTTCCATCACCCGTTTGAAGCCGGGCATCGCATTCGTAATGGTTTCATCATCCACACAATAGGCGATTCTGAAGTGCCCGGGTCCCCCGAAACCGCTGCCGGGTACGGTAAGGATCAGCTCCTCCTGAAGGGCCCGCACGAATTTTACATCATCCGGATCCGGAGTTCTCGGAAAGAGATAAAAAGCGCCGGGCGGTTTGACAAATTCGTATCCGCAATCTGAAAGACCATCACACAAAAGATCCCTTTTCCGGGCGTAAACCGAAACATCCACGCATGCTCCCTGTATGGATGATATCACTTTTTGCATCAGAGCGGGAGCGTTGACAAACCCGAGGATCCTGTTGGCCAGCGCCATGCCCCCTATAAGTTCTTCTCTATAGGAAGCATTAGGATTCACCGCCAAAAAACCGATCCGCTCTCCGGGAATGGAAATGTCCTTGGAATATGACGTCGCAATGATGCTTTCATTATAGCAGGTAAAAAGGCCTGGAACCTCAAGTCCATCGTAAACAATTTTACGGTACGGCTCGTCAGATATGAGATACAACGTCCGCCCCAGTTCTTTCCCCCTGGCGCTTAAAAGATCTCCAAGTTCAAAAAGACTCTCCCTGGAATATATCTGGCCGGTGGGGTTGTTGGGGGAATTGATGAGAACCGCCCGTGTCTTTTCCGTTATGGCAGCAGCAACGGCATTGATATCCAGCGTAAAATCCGGCTTTGTTGCCACGGGCTTCAGGATTCCGCCATGGTTTTCCGCGTAAAAACCGTATTCCACAAAAAAAGGCGCAGGGGTAACAATCTCATCTTCCGGATCGAGTATCGCCTTGAAAATTACATTAAGGGCACCGGCGGCACCGCAGGTCATGATGATGTCACCTTCCACAATCGCCACCTGCTGTTCAACGGAAAGAAATTCCGCCACAGACCTGCGAACATGCGGATACCCGGTATTGGGCATATAACCATGCCCTTCTTCACCCGCGGAGGTCACCATGTTTTGCAGCGCTTTTTTGAAATTTTTCGGCGGCTGAAGGTTCGGGTTGCCCAGGCTGAAATCATATACATTTCCGGCGCCGTGCTCTTTTTTAAGGTAGGCCCCTTCTTCGAACATTTTTCGTATCCAGGAAGATTGGGAGAGTTTGGCGCTGATATGTTTCGCTATTGTCATATGAACACCTTTGAATGCGTTTATTGAATTGAAAGATTCACACCCTCCGGGCAGGGTCGGTGGTACCGGCTTTTCCAAGCGCTTTCGCCCGAAAGAGTACGGAAAGGTCGAAGATTTCATCATTCGACATTCCTTGTTGGATATTGGGTATTCGGTAACTGTAAAATAGTGCCGGCTTTCAAGGCCGGGAGCGATGCCCCATTGTGGGGACTTCCTGATGTCTCCCGCTATGCGGGAGGAGAGCTCACTCGGCCGATTCAACCGAAATAATTTCCGGAATTTCTTGTTTCAGCAGTCTTTCTATCCCGTTTTTAAGGGTCATCTGGGACATCGGGCATCCGGCACATGCACCTTGCAGACGCACCTTGACCACCCCGTCTTCCACATCGACAAGTTCCACGTCACCGCCGTCCGCCTGCAGCATGGGTCTGATCTTGTTTAGTGATTCCTGAACTCTTTCTTTCATTACAGCATCTCCTTTTTTAATAAGGGTGTAACTTTGATATTAGATTCAAAACAGATCTTTTTTCAACCACAAATTTTAAAGATTCATAAAAAGCCTTCTATTTACATCTCTTGAGACTTTGGGAAAGAAGGGTATACGGATGGAATGCCCGCGAATAAGGGAATTTGCTCAATTTCAGCAAAGCACGTCATGGATCGGAAGCGCCCGCTCATGTGAGTTTTTTTCAATATATCTCTCAAGTCCCGTCATACATCTCTTTTCTGATAAAAATCCCGTCTGAAGGCATCAAACGCATCATTTTGAATCGCGGTTCGCATACGATTCATCAGTTGTGTATAGTAATGAATATTGTGAATTGTATTCAGACGGTATGCGAGCAGCTCTTTGGCCATGTACAGGTGCCGCAGATAGGCCCTGGAAAAATGACGGCAGGTATAACAATCGCAATCGGCTTCGATGGGTTCTGTATCCTGTTTGAAACGTGAGTTGCAAATATTTAGGGTCCCGGATGCCGTAAACAACTGTCCGTTTCTGGCGTTTCGGGTGGGAAGAACACAATCGAACATATCTGCGCCCATGGCAACGAGTTCCAGCAGGTCTTCCGGGGTTCCAACACCCATGACATATTTGGGTTTGGCATCCGGAAGCCTCGGCAGCGTAAAATCGGCAATTTCCCGCATGAGGTCCTTGGGCTCTCCCACGCTGAGCCCGCCGATGGCGTAGCCGCTGAATCCGATCTCAACCATAGATTCCGCTGATATTTCTCTGAGATCCTTCAACATACCGCCCTGGACGATGCCGAACAGGGCCTTATTCTCTTTATCTTCCCAGGCCGCTTTACATCTTCGCGCCCAACGCGTGGTGAGATCGAGGGCCTCTCTGGTTTCCTCCCGGCTTATAGGATGTTTGATGCACACATCCAGGCACATGACAATATCCGAGTCGAGGAAAATCTGTATCTCGATGGATTTTTCAGGTGTCAGCATGTGGCTGGACCCGTCAATGTGAGATTGAAATGCCACTCCTTCTTCTGCAACTTTTGAAAGTCTTGCAAGAGAAAAGACCTGAAATCCGCCGCTATCCGTGAGGATGGGTCTTTCCCAGTGCATGAATTTGTGAAGGCCTGAAAATCGGTTTATGACCTCGCAACCCGGCCTGAGGTACAGATGATATGTATTTCCAAGGATAATCCGGGCCCCGCATTCCAAAAGCTCTTCCGGAGACAGGGATTTGACAGTGGCTAGGGTTCCCACGGGCATGAAAACCGGGGTCTCCACTGCACCGTGCGGTGTGTGCAGCACACCCGCCCTCGCCCTTGTTGTGGTAGATTCGGATAATACTTTGAAATTAAACATTTATTTAATTTAAATATTACACTTTAAGCCAAAAAACTTAAAACCTAATCTGAACAAGCCAGAACCAGAAAATATTTGCCACTAAGGCACAAAGACACAAAGGAAATTTTTTATTTTTTGTCTTCGTGTCTTGGTGGCAGAATGAAAACAGTCATAAGATCAACATGGCATCTCCGTAGCTGTAAAATCTGTATTTTTTCTTTATTGCCTCATTATAGGCATTCATTATATTTTCGCGACCCGCGAATGCGGATACCAGCATGAGAAGGGTCGACATGGGCAGATGAAAATTGGTTATCATGGCATCCACGACTTTAAATCTGTACCCGGGGTATATGAAAAGGTCGCAATTCCCGCTGCCGTGAATCACATCTCCACTGTTTCCAGATGAAAACTCCAGGGTGCGAACCGTTGTTGTTCCAACGGCAACGACCCGTTGATTATTTGCCCTGGCCTGATTAATGGTGTCCGCAGTCTCTTTTGGGATAAAAAACCATTCAAAATGGATTTTGTGCGCCCTGATATCAGACACCCTGACCGGAAGAAAAGTCCCGTATCCCACATGCAGGGTCATTGGTACGATTTTGATCCCTCTTTTTTTAAGCTTATCGATAAGGTCTGCAGTAAAATGGAGTCCGGCTGTCGGTGCCGCGACCGCACCCTTTTCTGAAGCATAAACAGTCTGGTATGATGTCCGGTCATCCACGGTTAAATGATTATTCTTTCGTTTGATATAGGGCGGCAGGGGTACCTTCCCGATTCGATAAAGGAGATTCTCGAAATTACCGCTGTAAAAAAATTTTACCTTGTAGATTCCATCTTGATCATCGAAAACCTCGGCTTTTAATCCCTGTTCGAAAAAAAGTACCGCGCCGGTTTTGGTCCTTTTCGAAGATTTTATCAGACATTCGAAAACCCATTCACTCGCATCGTTATTTGATGTTGACCCACCCGTATAGTCTAATATGAGAACTTCTGCCTTTCCCCCGGTATCCTTCTTTCCGAGCAGCCGCCCCGGAATCACTTCGGTATTGTTTACAACCAAGACATCATCTGAAGAAAGGAGATCGCAGAGCTCGTAAAACCCGTGGTGCGATAGATCGCCTGTTTCCCGGTTCAAAAAGAGAAGCTTTGATCGATCTCTTTGTGATGACGGCCTTTGAGCAATTCGATCTTCGGGAAGATCGTAATTGTAATCTGTTAATAAATACACGCTTTAACTCTTTCCCATGTAAACCAGTCCCAGCCCTGCCAGCATAATCACGAACCCGAATTTTCGCAGGGCGCTGTCCGGGATTTCAAGTATTTTTTCCAACCAGTATTTCATCTTGTCTGGAAAGGCAAAATATGGAAGCCCTTCAATAACCATAACCATTCCCAGTACGCAAAGAAAAAATTTCATCAAATTCCCCTCTTTAACGGAAAGTTGTTTAGTGTCCATCCAGAAATTGTAGATATTGTTTCGGAACAAGGCCGCAGCTTTTTTGTAACCGACGGCGCAGCAGTCCCTGCGATAGCAGGCGTAGCGCGCTACGTTGAGGATTGCAAAAAAGCGAGAACGCCGTTCTGGGCCGAAAGATGCCATTTATGGATGGACACTATTTATAAACCGTCTTAATTGCTTATTTATAATGTTTGGATAATTACTTTGTCAAAACAAGACTTTTTGCGATACCGTCAAGGACGAAACTCAAAATTTCCAACCCCGAACTACAAAAGCCGTTCTCATTGCCTGAAAATAGCTTGACTCAATGTTTGGAATTATACATCATTCAAAGAATTGAAATTGAATCCATATGACCATGAATTTCTAAAATATTTCACGTCACCTTATATATAAAACTTATTCCGAATGTACAATGAAGGATACAAAAAATGGAATTGGAACCTGTCATCGGGCTTGAAGTTCACGCCCAGCTTAAAACAAGAACAAAGATCTTCTGCGGCTGCTCAACCTCATTCGGAGCGCCCCCCAACACGCACACCTGCCCGGTCTGTTTGGGTATGCCCGGCGTCCTTCCTGTGCTCAATAAAAAAGTGGTTGAATACGCCCTGCGGATGGGCATCGCAACCCACTGCAGTATTGCGAATGAGAGCCGGTTTGCGCGCAAAAACTATTTCTACCCGGATCTTCCAAAAGGATACCAGATCTCCCAGTACGAACTCCCGATTGCTGAGAACGGGTTTTTGGAAATAGCATCCAACGGCAACAAAAAGAGAATCGGAATTACCCGGATACATATGGAAGAAGATGCCGGAAAGCTGGGACATGACCCTGACCGGCCCTTGAGCCGGGTCGATTTTAACCGTACCGGCGTCCCCCTGATCGAGATCGTGAGCGAACCGGATCTCCGGTCCCCTGAAGAAGCCGGCGCTTACCTGAAGAAACTTCGATCGATGCTCCGCTATTTGGGTATCTGCGACGGCAACATGGAAGAGGGGAGCTTCAGGTGTGATGCAAACATATCCCTCCGGCCAAAAGGGTCTGACACGCTCGGCACCCGCGCCGAACTGAAAAATCTCAACTCCTTCAAACATGTGGAAAAAGCGCTCCATTTCGAAATTAAAAGGCAACAGTCTATCATCCAAGACAGAGGGCAAGTGGTTCAGGAAACACGACTGTGGGACCCGGACAAAAACCGGACCACATCCATGCGGGGCAAGGAGGAGGCTCACGACTACCGCTACTTTCCAGACCCGGACCTTCTCCCGCTTGTCATCGATGATAATTGGATCGATACCGTGAAAAAGAGACTTCCCGAACTTCCGGATGAAAAAAGGGAGCGATTTATCAATAACTACGACCTCCCACCGTATGATGCCGGGTTTTTGACGTCAAGCCGGGAGCTGGCTAACTATTTTGAAGACTGTGTCAACGTGTTTCCAAAACCCAAACAGGTCAGCAACTGGGTCATGGGATCTCTTATTGCGCTTCTGAATGCCGAGGGAAAGACCATAGAGGAATCCCCGGTTTCTTCTCAGAACCTGGCCCGGCTCCTCAAGCTTATCGACAAAGGTTTAATCAGCGGCAAGATCGCAAAAACCGTATTTGAGGAAATGGCAAAAACCGGCAGACCGCCGAAGGAGATCGTGAAAGAGAAGCGCCTTGTCCAGGTCACGGACGAATCTGCCATAAAACCGATTGTCCTGCAGGTGCTCGAACGCTGCTCAGGGGAAGTGGCGGACTACAAAAACGGAAAGACCAAGCTTTTCGGCTTTTTCGTGGGCCAGGTCATGAAGGAAACCAAAGGCAAGGCGAATCCGAAAATCGTGAACGAATTACTGAGAGCCGAACTCGGGGAGTGAGTTTTAGCCCGCATTTCTCATGAAAAATTTATTTTGTTTTTGAAAACAACAATAAACCGCTTTGAAATAAAAAGAGGCTCTTCTCCAGATTAGTTGTAAAAAATCCTGCCTACAAGGCATACAAGCCTGTCTGAGGTTTACCCGCCTCTGGAGGGCAGACAAGGATTCGAGGATTCAAGGGGCCAAGTGTTTTTTTTTAACGATTTTATCAACGCCTTGAGCATCCTTTCAACCGCTGCTATCTTATCAATGAGTTCCGCCAATTTTCCAGTTTAGACGTAGCCTAAGTCCCATGAAAGCAAGACTTGAGTCTCTAACTCACAATTGGATCCATGGCCAATATAGAGTGACCGAATATATTCCGCAGTTGTTTTTCTTCCATATCCTTTTGTTTGCACTGTTAAATAAAATGGACAGCGCAATGGTCCGACGATGAATCAACCCTCTGGAGATGAACCCGTTGGAAAACAGCCCCAGACTGCCGCCCAGAGCAAGAAAAAAGAACAGGCGCCCGGCCTGGCTGTGAGTCAGATTCATTTCCTCCTCGATACCGGGCATCAGTGGAGAAAAAATGACCCGGCAGAGGAAAATCAACAAAAAATGTGGCCAATAACAAAAAGAGAGGGGAGATTTTTTCGAAACGGCTGGAACTGGCGAACGGGCGGTTGGGTCATTTAGTATATTTCCTTAATTAATATTTTTAACCGCCCGTGTGTCGTTGGGTTCCTTTCGGAATAACCCAGAATCTCCGATACGATCCTATAAATCTGCGGGACAGGCTTAGAACTTATCAAAATTTTCAGACCAGCGAGCAGGAGGTTTTGAAACTGCTTTAGACTCGTCTAAGCTCAAGGATTATACCCTTGGGGTCGGGACAGTGAATCAACGCGTAACCCTTCGCTTTTTCCCAGGGAAAGTTGCCGCCGTACAGCATTGTGGTCACATAGGGTGCAATTGCATTCCAGGCGCCCATGCACATACCCGCCGGTGTGGTTTCATCAACAGTAAAAACCTGTCCGATCTCGTTGATATGCCCCTGGCATTTGCCTTTTTTGATTGTGATTTGTACCGGCATTCGGTAATTTCCTCCCTTCGTTCATTTGGACTTCTTCTTCGAATGATCTTATTCGGCTGATCCCTGCAAGAGCGCCACTTGTTTTATTCTGCTTCTGGCCCGGTCACCAGAGTTCTCAGGATATCTTCTTTTCCCACAATTCCCACAAGCGTTCCCTTGTCCACCACGGGAATGGTGTGAAAATTTTTGTCCACCATGAGGGTGGCCACTTCTTCGATATCTGTATCGGGCTGAACGGTGGTCGGGTTTGGCGTCATGACCTGGACCACGGTGGTGGCCGCGATCTTCTGAATCTGCTTTTCGATATGCTTCATGGAGGTCGTAGTGACGAAGCCATCCAAAAATGTGAAGAAAGAAGGGATGGGCAGCTTTTTCTGTTGCGCAATCAAATCACTCTGACAGAGGATTCCCACCAGTTTTCCTGTTTCATCCGTCACGGGAACGCCGTTGATACGGTTTTCCAGAAGAAGTTTTGTTGCGTGGACAATCTCCGTCTCGGATGAAACGGTGATCACCTCTCTTGTCATGATATCTTTTGCTTTGAGCATGGCACCCCCTGCGACTTTCATGGAAGGTATTTAAAATCAAGAAACAAAAATGTATTTCATGCCATCTTTTTAACATGTAAAGATTATTGGAGCTATGATTTTATGTCAAGAAAGACAACTCCTCAAGATGCCGGGAATTAAAAAGTTGAAAAATGGAAATTATTTCAATACGCCCACCGAGAAGGCCAGAATGAACTGCCCGGCGTAATAGAGGGGCAGGCCGATGAGCCGGTTTAAAAATTCCTTCTTTAAAAAGCGGTTTCGGGCTACGAACAGGTCGGAAATATAAAAAAAGAGCGCGCCGCTAACAACCATCATCCGCCCGGACAGGTTCAGACCGGAATCGACGAAAACCGACCACGCGCCGGACAACATGACGGTGATAACGGCAATGTAGAATAGCACCGGTATGTTCATCGCACCGAGGTGAGATTTGAGCCGGAAATAGATCCCGGTGCTGATAAAAAGAACGATGATCGATCCTGCCCAGGTCCGCATCCCCGGATTCGCGACATGGAAAAAACCTATAATATAAAAAACATGCCCGAGTAAAAAAGAGACAAGACCCGCAAGAAACATCTTTCCCCGGGGAACAGCCAGGCAAATATCCCCGCCCATACAAAATATCAATCCGGCCAGCAGGCATTGATAATACCGCCGAATATGATGGGGCTGAATGAGGATGGCCGTGACAAAAAGCGATGACAGAAGCACTTTAAACAACAGTCGCCCGCTTGCATTTGTCTTTTTTTCATCATAAAGAAGTTTTGTCAGCAGGGTTGCCGCCAAAATGACAATCATTACATTGAGCATAATGGTTTTCCGGTTTCCTGAAACTTTTAAAAGACGTCATCCCATGGTCGAAAAATAATGAACTACCCCGCAGCAGAGCTGCGAGGTATCAAAATGAATTTTTACCTTATTAACCCCGATGCAGAGCATCGAGGAATTCTTTTGATTAAATTTATAGTGGCCTCTCACCTTTCACAAGAGACAGAACTGTTGCATATTTGTGCGAGCCGGGCACCTTGGGTATATCCTCCACTGTTTCGATATCAATTTTCACTTGATTGTTTAAAATCCTGTTGAACCTCCTGATTATTTTTTTTCCTATTGTGCTGTCAGGATCGAATGATACATTTTTTGCCTTCTCAATACTATCTTTGACTATCAATATTTTAATGTAATCCATCCGCTCCTGTCTTATCTGGAATTTACTGATATGCGGAATATCCTCAAGGGCGGTCGTAACCTTAAAAGGATGAATTATTTTCTTGTCAGGCAGCAGGATGGAATCTACTATTCTTCCTTCTATTCTCTCCAAAAGCGGCGAGCTTCTTCCGCATGAACAAAGTTCTTTTTTCCGAACTGCATAATCATTTAGACCGGAGTACCTTATAATGGGTGTTGCTTTGCTAAACAAATCTGTAACGATTACCCTGCCGGGTGTTCCTGCGGGAGCTTCATCACCTTTATTGTTTAAAATCTCGGTTATCACTTTCCATGGAAAAAGATGCATGCCTTGGTGCTCTAAGCATTCAGAAGCGATATGTCCTAATTCGGTTGAAGCATAAAAATCCAGCAGCTCCGAACCAAATGTTGTTTTTATTGAATCTCTAAGGGGTGTATCCAAATTTTCTCCACAGAGCATTATAAGAGTGGGCTGATGTATTTTGATTCTTTTTTCTTTGGCTATTATTAAAAGATTTCTTATGACACTGGGGTATGTAAAAATATATTTTGGTTTCCTTTTGTTTATTTCCTCAATATGAAATTCAGGAGATTTATAGGCGCTCACAATAGTATGCTTCATGGCCCAGAACATCCGACCATGTGCGCTTCCCATTGCATTGAGGTCATCTGCTACGATAAACAGATTCGCAATATTTCTCCTATAAATGAAATCTTTGACTGCCTTGGTTATGCTAATTTCAGGCATATCAGCCATGATTTTGGGCAAACTTGTCGCAAATTCAAGAAGGAGCTTGTCCTCATCAACAAAGAGATTGACAGGACTTCCTGTTGATCCCGAGGTTCCCACGAGATAGCAATCTTTTGCTTTATACGTTTTAGACAATATATCACTGGGATAATTGTGTCTAAAATCATCCTTTGTTGTAATAGGAAGTTTCTTGATGTCTTTCAAACTTTGTATATCATCCGGGCTTACACCCGCTGCGTTCCATTTTCTCCTGTACAACGCTACATTTTCATATGAATAGTGTACTATTTCTTTCAAACGATTTAACTGGAACTGCTCCAATTCTTTTTTGTCAAGTTTCATTAATTTTCGAACTTTTCTAAGATTCTTTGCATACTGATTTGCTTTAGACAAACCTGTTTTATCAGCTAAATTTAAGAAAAAATTTTTCATTGGTTTCATATCAGTCAATCGTCCGTTCAAACTGGAGATTACGTGTGGAAAGAATCTTATTTGCCAGCTCCGTGTCGGAGAAAACGCGATACTTGGGCATCTGACGCGCGGGAAAGAGTTGAGACTTCATGACACGAATAACCCAACGCATGGCCTGATTGCGATGATAGACACACAGGTAGCGTCGTGAAATGACGGCGCCCAGTTGCCCTTTCACTTCATATGTTGTCTGTCCGAAATCCGCTACCGGATATCCCCGTTGTTCGCATTCGCTGATGAACCGATACAGGCAGTTGTTATATAGCCTGGCATGATCCCGATATTCATAATTTAGACCCAATCTCAGAAAGTGCAGCCAGTCTTTATCCCTGAGCAGCATCAGGAAGGCCACCGCTTGGTCGCCGTCATAGGCAACTATCGCATATGCACGATCGCCGAGGTTTTCAGGGATTTCATGAAAGAAAGCCGGCGTAAGAATCGTGAACTGAGACGCAGATCTCTCAAGCACCTGTTGATAGAGATCATGCAACTCGTTCGCATACCGCCCGAAATCAGTGAGTGCCTCCCATCGAAGACCGGCTTTTTCAAAATGCCGCTGCCGCTGCTTTAATTTCCTTCGGTACGATGATCGAAGGCGTTCTCGATAGGAAGGCGAACCATCATAGGAGATGGGGACGTAGGTTGTTGGTAATCCCTCCACAATAAGGAATTTCGGTTCAAATACCTCCCTCAGTTCAGGAAGCCACGATTTTTCGAATTCTTTAATAACGACAACCTGCGCGTTGACTTCCGTGCAACGCCGCAGCATCGCTTCTCTGACTTCACAGAGGACCTGCACGCGTTCATTTCGGGAGATCTGCTGCAGGCCGAAATGATGGGTGAGAGTGAGCGGAGAGCCGGCAACAAACAACCGGTAATCAAGTAAGCCAGGCACAACCCGATGCACGATTTTGGCCAGTCGCCGGTATGTCGGGGATGCAAGCACTGCACTGGAAGCCCGGTAACAGAAACAGGGTAATAGGAAAACGGTCTTTCCGTCTCTGTCACCGGCAAGGTAATGAAATTCCATTCCCTTGAATTTGGAACGTTCTAAGGCCCTAGCGAATCCGTAGGAATGGAACACATTATTACTATCAAAACAGGTCTCCCATGATTCTGCTGAGACGGCCTCAATCGAGTTTAGCCAATAATAATGGATACCCGAACCGTTGGTGGCGTATGATGGTAATTTCTTCATTGAGTATTATCGAAGCTGAAACATTGATAAAAAATCGCGTTTTCGAATGAAATCTATTGAAGAATGAGACTTCAAGCCATCTCAAAAATGTAGATCACGTTCAAGGACAAGGCGCGAGACGCCGCAGGCATCATGTGTAACATATGAAAAAGCGCAGCATACTTTTATTCGCATCAAGTCGGGATGTCAACTCTGTGCACAGGAATTGTTGTTACAAAGTTAGCAAAACCCCGTGTGCAGCACCGCAAAGTGCTCATTCGGTGGCAATGTGACCAACCCCCACCCTATGCCTATTCCCGACCTCCCCAGAAAGTTTGACACTTAAAAGCATTTCCAGTAAGTAACGACAAGCTGACCTCAATAGATTCTCCGCTCGACATTAAACCCATTCATTGTTGCATGGAGCTACTTTTGTATAATTTTACCTAATTTCTCTTAAACGATGGGGCTTAAATGAAAGTAACCGAAAAGACTGATAGGCATTTTGACAACTCAAAAGCCGATAAACATCCTTTTGATCCAATCTCTCTTTCCGAAGCTACCGAAAAAGCGGTATGCAGAGGTGATAAAAGGAAATATTTCCATTTTGGAACCACTCTTGATTATATAACCGGCGTAGCGACAGGGTACGCTGTTGGCTGTAATTTGAGATGTGTATTTTGCTGGGCAAATGATACTCGGGATGACACCAAAAAAG
>JBHPCZ010000087.1:0-14567 GCA_042573625.1 Thermodesulfobacteriota bacterium | reverse complement strand
AGGACCACGAAGGGGGAAAGTATCGATGCACATGAAGGGGGCGGATCATCCTGTAGTAGTGTTGAAGGTTCTGTAATGGGGCTGGAGCGAAGGGGATGAGCCAGCCCGAAAAAAGTGGCAGTCAACCAGGAGACTGGAGGAACTGGATTGCTTTCTGCAAGCCCTTTATGGAGAGGATGTCTTCCGGAAGGTTCTCGAAATCCCTGACCTTTGGTTTTCTTGAGAAGGCTTCCACGAGCCCTGAAACCCAGCCCGCGACAATCATGGGGTTCAAAGAGGTTAGCGGAGCGGCAAGAACTGACGACAGAATCGTCAGCGGATGAGCCAGGGCGATAACGGCGCCAAGACCTGCCAGTATACCGTTTGCCATGACCCACCAGGCGACCATGTGGGTCCCTGCAGCAGACCCGCCATGATAGAATCCGAGGATGAAGAGTGCGATGATGGCAAGCGGAATAATCCACTTGAGGATGCGAGATAAATTTCCTTTGGGCGGAATCTGTTCAAGGGGTCTAATCAATATTGCACCCCAGCTCTTTTTGTGTATTGACAGCAGGCTTTTTTGGATATGCATTGTATATCATAAAATACAGGAGGCATGGATATGCAAAGCAATATTGAATTGCAAATTGGGAAATGGGGAAATTCTCTTGGGATAAGGCTTTTATAAAAAAAGTTCGGGCGGAGCCATTAGACCCCGCCCTTCAGAGCGGGGGTTCTGCCGTCGGCAGTGCTTCGCGGCGGGGAACAATACGGTAAAAACTCCATCGTTAAACATCCATACCAAAGAAATTAATCAGAATATTGTTTAACCCCCGCCGAAGGATTGCATAGGAATAGTTCCGTTCAGCCACCTCATAATTATGATTTACCATTCTCTCTCTTCTTTTGCGTGATTTTAAAAATTCCCTTACGTTTTGAACATTATTTTTGGTGAGAAAGCCGTCCATGACAATCAGATCGAATCCCTTAGGCTCAATATCTCTTACAAATGTAGCATAACGGTTAATCAATAGTGGCTTTTTAAAATAAACAGCCTCAAGAAACGCATTGCCAAATCCTTCATGCAGGCTGGGATAGGTAATGAAATCGGCATGAGGATAAATATCCCAAAGTGTCGGCTTACCCTTGTTATTCTCTTGATTATTTATTGGATCTAAGATGCGCGTTTTCACTAATCTTAGATCAACCCCTCGCTCACGAGCTGTTTCTTGAAGCCACTCAGCATATTCATATCCTTCATCGCCTGCTTCATGGGAGATGACCAGCTTGTATCGAGGATCTTTCAAATCTTCGACCAACTCTATGGAATGTTCAATTCCCTTGCGCTGTATAATACGTGTCGGTTGCAGAATTATACGGTCTTGTGGCCCAAGTTCCAATGAATCGCGGAAGGCTATGGTTTTGTCTTCGTCCACTTCCGGCGGGTTCTCAAAATCCAGAACGTTGGGAATTATCGTAGAAGAAATCCCTGCTCGAAGTGCAAGCTCTTCTTTGGCTGCGGAATTAATAACTACATGTTCGATATTATTCAAGCTGGGAGGAAACGCCATACGCAGGTAATCTCCCACCGCATTTACGGAAAACCGTGTCCTTTCCCAATAAAAATCATGGTGATGGGCAATCGTGGGTATCTGGGTTTCTGCAATAATTTCGGTCAAGGCGATTCCCAAAGGGATATGCAGCGGAATCGTAAGCGCATTCTGGACGATGACAAGGTTCAGATTAAACTGTGAAATAAATTCTTGAATCTGTATCTTTAAAAGTACTTTTAGGTCATGAATTGCATCTGTCACGGCCGTGCTTCGGCCTTTGTGGCCAAATATCCGTTCATTGATCCACTGATTCTCTGTATGCTTAAATTGAGCCTCAGGGACAAGAAAACTCTTTTGAGGGTCTCTGTCCAGTTCGCCGGCAAACCAGAAACAGTCATGACCGTTTTTTCTTAAAATTTCCGCCCACTTGCTGGCTTCCATTGTGACCCCGTCTGTGCCTGAAAAACGGGTGGAGATAAAGCCGATATTTTTAGCCATGGTTACTATTTTACCCCCTGCAATCGTAAATTAGGGTCAACTGTGGCCTCTTACGGATGTTTGCCGGTTGTTATTAACCCAGGGCGTTCATTAATTCGTATGAAACATTATCCATGATTCCTATCCCCCATCCCAGATCCTCCAACTCCTGGTTAACTTCGGTTCTGGTACAATATCTACCTTTGTCTAAAATATTAAAAACATCTTTGACGAGTCCTGAAATCTCAATGGGTATAAACCCTTTTGTTTGAAACCTCAGAGATAAATCATTTAATCTGTTTTTCATCTTTTTGTCTCCTCAACAAACCCTTCTTTTAATTCACTACTCATACCCAGGGCAGCACCTTATCCGCCTGCCAGAGTGCTGTGTTCAGGCACATTATTTCTGTTCGGTAATTGTCAGTATATGACGGATATTTTTGAGGTTTAAGGTGTGATGATAGCGAATTGTGCAGGTATAAATTCAAACCAAACAAAAAGGCATCCCCTCAATATTAGAAGGGATGCCCTTTTTTACTCAGAACATAAGGTTAAATCACAGTGACATTGGCAGCAGCAGGACCTTTTTGTCCTTGCTCTATATCAAAGGAAACTCTGTCGCCTTCATTGAGGGATTTAAAACCGGCTGCATTGATTGCCGAATGATGAACAAACACATCCGCTCCGTCTTCCTGCTCAATGAATCCGAACCCTTTATGGTCGTTAAACCACTTAACAGTTCCATTAGTCATTATAACATCCTCCTTTCAAAAAATTTTCAAAATCCCAAACTGGAGGATGCCTCATTATAAAAATGAACTGTTCCTTCAGAAAAAAACCGCCCCACCAATTGAAGGTGAAGCCTTGTTGAATATACTAATAATAACACTTTTTGTGCAGAAAGCAAGCTAAATAATTGTTTTTTTTAAAAAAATTGACAATATAACATATACATGCCTTAAAAACATAACCGTAGGTCAATATAGCTTGTCACAGTCCGCAGTCAAATCAAGTTGAGGCCAAGTGCAGATTGAAAATGTCAATTCCCACTATATCAGAAAGGGATTTAGTCGCAACATATTGAGGTCAGACTAAGCACAGCTCGATTCCAGATACCTTGCAAGAAGTTCAGATATCTAACGATTCCAAAACGATGTGATACTAAAAACGTATCTGGCGATTAGTTTGAGGATCGTTACGAAAACCAGGTTGTTCGCCTCCCACAATATGTTGTATAATTTGGTTGAGCCCCGTTCCAAATCTTAAAGTGAAGGTTCCTTGCCTGCATCAGCTACTGCATACCGTTCGATTCCATTTGCGATTTCCATTTCAAATCTTGAATATTTCGCGATTCAAAGTTTCATGTATAAATCATCAACCCGGCACTGTGGACTCCTTGCCATAGTCTTAGGTTTGTAAAAGCCACATTTCACTGAAGAATACAAATGGCAATCTTGATCGAGAGTTGTAATTTCTTGTCAAAAACAAAACTCCCAAAGCGGTTGAACATGTTGTGATATTATAGGTAATCCTATTTCCGGATACGTATACGGGTGTTTCTACGGTGTCGTTATCTTGATCACCGTTCTTTCGATGGTCTTGCCGTTTTTCAAGGTGTAAGACATTCGCACCGTTTTCAGACGACCCTCGGCAAACAGCCGTACACATTCCGTGTAAAGCTCCCATTCCAGCTTTAAGCCCTTTTCCTGGATAGTGTCGATGGTATCGTCTTCGGCGATTTCATAGGCCTTCTGACCGATAATGGGGCCTGAGTCTTCACCGTAGTCGACAAAATGTATCGTGCACCCGCCGACTTTGCATCCGTAACGAAAGGTATCACCATATCCGTCAACACCCGGAAAAGCGGGAAGCAAGGCAGGATGAATGTTCATAATGCGCAACTGATCCGGGTTCGTATTGACCCTGTCGATAAAATACGGCGTTAAATTTCTCATAAAGCCGGCTAATACCAGAAGATCGAACGGGTAGGGTTTGATCTCGTCCAGGATCTTTGCCTCGGCAATAGCCCTTGTGATCATAAAAGTTTTGATCTTTTCAACGTCGGTGTCCGGAGAAAAGAGGGTCTGTTTTGAAAGGATATCATCGATATGGAAATCGCCCGGAAGTACGACCTTATCCGGGTCCTGTTTGAAACCTTTTATGATCGATGCGTAATCCACCACAAAGGTCGGAATTCCCTTGCCACGGCCCCTTTCAAGTCCACCGGCACCCTGATTGTCCGATCCAACGAACACAATCTCACCGTTGATCGTTCCCGCTTCGCAACCGTCCATGATGGCCTGAAGATTTGTCCCGCTCCCGGACACCAGCGCACCGATTCGGATCTTGTCGCCCATTCAAATACCCCTCCAAAATGCCAAAACGCTCTATTTATGTCTTGGCTTAAAAAATATCATCCAACCCTTCTGTCCTGTGGATTGTGATAAAAACTAGGATGCAAAACTTAAGTTATAAATAGCTGCAAAATATTGCAAGCATCAAATTAAGGCAACCTTTTCAGCGAACCTCCTCCCGCATAGCGGGAGGCATCATCCCCAGCCTTGAAAACAGTCGCTATTTTACAAGTTGCTAAACATCCAATATCCAACACGGAATGTCGAATGATGAAGTCTTTTTCGGCCTTGTAAAATTCCAGCAACTAATTTCATGGAAAATTCAACCCGAAGATAAACACGCTGTTTTTCCTTCTATATTCGATATTGGATATTGGACATTCGATATTGAAAACACCAGTTAAAATACCTCACATAGCACAGGGCCCCGGATCAGTTGTACCTCTCCGGGGGCTCCGTCAGAGGTGAAGGTTTTAAGGCACAGTAATAATAAACATATCATTTATCCAATATATCCCCGACAGCTTAACCGTGTTAAAAAGGATTGACAGGACCTGCATAATCACTCTATATTCCTCAACCTCTGAGCAACCTGTCTGTTCAGAGTGAAACTCCCTGCAGCAAGCCGCGGGATATTCCGGCGCGGTTTTTATAAAGATATTCAGCTTATCACGGACAAGGTTGACAATACCTGTCCACGTAACTATAATTCCCACAACTATTTAAATGCTCACAAAAAGGATACACTATTATGGCAGAAGGCATTTTAGAAATTGATGACGGTAATTTTGATGCCGAGGTTTTGCAGGCTGACAAGCCGGTAATGGTCGATTTCTGGGCTCCGTGGTGCGGACCGTGCAGGGCGATTGCCCCGGTAATCGAAGAACTTGTTGGAACTTATGGTGATAAGGTCAAATTTACCAAGTGTAATGTCGATGACAATCCTGTCACACCAAGCAAATTCGGTATCAAATCGATTCCCACACTAATTTTTTTCAAAGAAGGAAAAGTTGAAGACCAGGTTGTCGGTATCGTTGCCAAATCGAAACTCGAAGAGACGTTAAATAAAATTATATAACGGATCCGGCAATCATTGCCTGGATTATTATCATCACATATCAATATTCTCATCAATGTATGTTATTGAAATCGTAATTAAATGAAACGTATATTCATTACCGCCATCATTTTGCTGCTTGTCTGCTCGGGCTGCGGAATGTTCCAGACCAGAGATGATATTCCCGCAAATGAACTGATAAGTGATGGCATGGAAAACTTCAAATCAGGAAGGTACCAAAAAGCGATAGAATCTTTTGAAAAACTAAAGGACTGGTATCCTTTCAGCAAATACGCGATCCTTGCGGAATTGAAAATTGCCGATGCCTACTTCAACTTGAGGGAATATGAAGAGGCTATCTTTGCCTATGAAGAGTTTGAAAACCTTCACCCCCGTAATGAAGCAACACCGTATGTTGTTTACCAGATCGGTATTTGCTATTTTAATCAGATAGATACGGTAGACCGAGATCAAACCGTTGCCAAGAGGGCACTGGATACATTCAACCGGATGATAAAACAGTTCCCCGAAGATGCTTATGCCAAACGGGCCGAGCTGAATGTAAAAAAATGCCTTCAAAGCCTTTCCGGGCATGAATACTATGTAGGGCTTTATTATTATAAGAGAAAGCATTACAGTGCGGCGATAGGCCGTTTTAAGACAGTAATTACGGATTATCCTGATGTTGGGATTCACCGAAAAGCCCTGCAATATATCACCCTGTGCGAATCATTGTTAAAAACCGGTGAGAAACCGAAAGAAGAACTCGATACATATATCGAAAATTAAGGCACTCTTTTAAATCATGGAGTGCGGTCGGACAAATAAAGCTTTACACATATAAGATGTTGGTGTATTACCGCACACTTTGATTGATAATTTTATATAGTATAATAATAGATCTTAAGTTTTTAGGAGAAATAATCATGGCCAGAATGTGTGAAATATGCGGTAAAAAACCGATGGTGGGGAATAATATAAGTCATGCCCACAATGTAACGAAACGTCGATTCAATCCAAACCTTCAGAGGGTGCGTGCTGTGCGGGACGGAAGGGTTAAAAAAATAGTCGTCTGTACGAGCTGTATAAAGTCAGGTTCTGTTGTAAAAGCATCCTAACCCGCATTTCTCATGAAGTGTCTCAAAGAAGACAAACAGAGCAGGCCGGATCCGTAATACAGACGGATCAGGATATCCTTTTTACTTCCTGAATAAGCTTTAACTTTTTAATCGACGAAAGAACCCTTTCCAAATGCCCGGTATCGTCAACAGAGATGGTAAAGTAACTGTCGACGATCTTATTTCCGCGGGTCTCAGTATTTGCGCTGAGTATGTTCGCGCCATTTTTACTGATGGTGGATGCGATATCAGCTAACAATCCCACCCTGTCGTGGCAACGCACGTAAATCTTCACAGGATATGCCTCGGTATCGTCCATGTTCCATTCCACATCGATCCGTCGATCTGGATTCATTTTTAGGGCGTTTACACAATTAATCCTGTGAACGGTCACACCAAACCCCCGCGTAATATAGCCTGTAATCGGATCTCCGGGAACCGGCTGGCAGCACTTGCCAAATTTTATAAGGATATCGTCAACGCCTTTTACGATGACTCCACCCTTGAGCTTCTTTTTCCGAACACGGCTGATTATTTTGTTTAAAATCGACTCGTGCCCTTCCTCCGGTTCAGGTTTCGGGGCCACCTTTCCCATGATCTGCAACGGAGTAATTTTGCCGTAACCAACACTTGCGATCAGATCATTGGCAGTCTTAAAGCCGAAATGCTCGACTGCCTTATCCATCTCTTCTGATTTCAAAACCGTATTAAAATTCAGGCGTGCCTTGCGAAAAGCCTTTTCGCACATCTCCCGACCCAGGGTGAGGCTCCGCTCCTTTTCCTGGGTCTTGATCCATTGGCGAATCCTTGAACGGGCTTTGACTGTCTTGACAAAATTCAGCCAATCCTTGCTCGGGTGGTGGTTTTTCGATGTTATGATTTGAACGATATCTCCGGTTTTCAGTTCATATTGCAACGGAACGATACGTCCGTTCACTTTGGCTCCGGTACACTGATTCCCCACCTCTGTATGAATTGCATAGGCGAAATCAACCGGTGTGGCACCTCTGGAAATCGATTTTATCTCTCCACGCGGCGTAAAAACATAGACATCATCAGGAAAGAGGTCGATACGGACATTTTCCAGAAACTCGTCCGGATCCCTGAAATTTTCCTGATTCTCGACCAGGTTTTTAATCCAGGCAAATGCCTCATTGATGTTGTCGTCAATGTTTGAACCCTCTTTATAGCCCCAGTGAGCCGCGATGCCGGATTCAGCGACCTTGTCCATTTCGTGAGTCCGAATTTGAATCTCTATGCGTTCACCAAACGGCCCGATAACCGTTGTGTGAAGGGATTGGTACATGTTGGGTTTGGGTACACCGATATAATCCTTGAACTTTTTCGGAACCGGTTTCCACAGGGCATGGATAAGCCCGAGCGCCTCATAGCAATTGGATATTGTATCGAGGATAATTCTAAAGGCAATAACATCATATATCTCTTCAAAGGGAAGATCCTGTTCAAGCATCTTTTTATAGATACTGTAATAATATTTGTATCTGCCCAACACCTCGCCTTTTAGGTTGTTATTCTCCATTTCTTCTTTAAGATTGGTTTTGACAGATTCAATATATTTCTCGCGTTCCTCCTGATCCTTTCTGACGAGATGTTTAATTTTATGATACTCTTCGGGTTGCAGATACTTGAATGCCGTATCTTCGAGCTCCTTTTTTATCCAGTAAATACCGAGTCGTCCAGCAATCGGCGCATAAATATCGTGGGTTTCCTGAGCAATTTTTTTTCTTTTCTTCTCTGAATGAAAATCCAGCGTCCTCATATTGTGAAGTCGATCGGCCAGCTTGATCAATATGACCCGTATATCGTCCGCCATGGCGAGGAGCATCTTTCTAATGCTCTCTGCCTGACGCTCCAGAGAGCTGTCAAAGATAAGAACACTCAAATTGGTTACTCCGGAAACAATATGCAGTACCTCCGGGCCAAACATCTCCTCAATGTCTTCAGCGGTTGCATGGGTATCTTCGATCACATCGTGCAAAAGACCGGCAGCAACACTCACCAGATCAAGCTTCATATCCGCCAGAATCCCCGCCACTTCAAGGGGGTGAGACAGGTATGGCTCACCGGATAGCCTGACCTGTCCTTCGTGAACCTTGGCCGAGTAAATATAAGCACGATCAATGATGTCCAGAACCGCGTCAGGGTTATATTCGGCAACCTTTTCTAATATGTCGTTGATACGAATCACTATCTTGCTCTACTTTGTTTCACAATTGAAAAGAGTGAACTCTTCTACCTCACAGTGGAAGGTAATCAGGAAGCACCCACGATGGAGGAATCGCCCTCCGCTGTGAAAACCGTCGCTATTTTAGTGTCACCGAATATCCAATGTCCAACAAGGAATGTCGAATGATCAAGTCTTTTCGGCCTGTGAAAAATAACAGCGCCAAATTTCACTGAAGATTCAACCCGAAGAAAAACACGCTGTTTTCCTTCTGTATTCGATATTGGATATTCGATATTCGATATTGAAAACACCTGTTTAATGATACCTTCCGTATCGTGGCACTTTAGATCGGTTGACCTGTCCGGGTCCTCCACCAATTATACGCAGAGGGTTTAAGTTACTCCTAATAGGACTTTGCAAACACAACCCGCCCCGTGCCGGGTTGATTGCAACAGATGCACTCCCCTTTTTCGCTTTCGTCATCTAAGGGAATACACCGGATCGTCACCTTAAGATCTTCCTTTATTTTCAATTCACACGCATCTGAGCCACACCAGTGGGACAAGGCAAACCCGCCGTGAATTTCAGGTTTTTCCGGATTCTCCGGAGTGAAGAATTCGTAAAATTCGTTTTTGCCTTCGATGGTTACAGTATGCGTTTCTCTCAATGACAGTGCGCGCTCAAAAAGGTTTTCCTGTATTTCGTCCAGAATAGCGGTTATTTCTGAAACGAAACGATCCCTTTTAACGGACGCCTTATCCCTGTGCCCCCTGTCTCTCCTTCCAACAAAGACGGAATTGTTCGAAATATCCCTGGGTCCGATTTCAACTCGCAATGGGATGCCTTTTTTAATCCAGTCCCATCCCCTGGCACCCCCGATATCGCGGTCATCAATCTCAATCTCAAGCCTTCGACCATGGTAGAAGATATCTCTCAGTTCCTTAACCAGGATTTCGGTATATTCCATCACCCCGGACCGGTCGGATGGTTTTTTTATTATGGGCAGAAGAACAACGTGAGCGGATGCAATTTTCGGCGGAAGAATGAGACCATCATCGTCCCCGTGTGTCATGATCAACCCGCCGATGAGGCGGGTGGATGCACCCCATGAAACTGTCCAGGCGTACTCCTCCTTCTCTTCCGCAGACTGGAACTTGATGTCAGACGCCCTGGCAAAATTCTGCCCCAGAAAATGCGAAGTCCCGGCCTGAAGGGCTTTTCTGTCCTGCATCATTGCTTCCATACACAGGGTGTCAACCGCTCCGGGAAACCTTTCCGCAGGCGTCTTTCTTCCTTTAATGACCGGTATTGCCAGGAAGTCTCTGGCAAGCTTTTCGTAAGCATCGAGCATCATAATTGTCCGCTCCATGGCCTCTTCCTGTGTCGCGTGGGCTGAATGACCCTCCTGCCAGAGAAATTCGCTGGTTCTTAAAAAAATACGGGTCCGCATTTCCCATCTGACCACATTTGCCCACTGATTGATCAAGATCGGAAGGTCGCGATAACTGCTCACCCACTTCGAAAACGAATCCCCGATGATGGTCTCGGAAGTGGGCCGCACAACCAGGGGTTCATTGAGGGCACCCGCAGGTACAAGACCGCCGTCAGGTCCCTTTTTGAGCCTGTGGTGTGTGACCACCGCGCATTCTTTCGCAAAGCCTTCCACATGCTCCGCTTCTTTTTCAAGAAAAGATAACGGAATAAACAAAGGGAAATAGGCATTTTTAACTCCTGTCTCCTTAAACAGGTTGTTGAGAACCCCCATGATGTTTTCCCAGAGGGAATATCCCCACGGTTTTATCACCATACAACCTCTCACCGGTGATTTCTCTGCCAAATCCGATGCCTTGACCACCTGCTGGTACCATTCCGGGTAATCTTCATTTCTCGTCGGTGTTATTGCTGTTACTTCCTTTTTTCCCATGTTTGATCCTTTTCTAACCATTCCAGTTTTCAACCTTTTTCATTCCAATTTTCGACCTCTTTCAGTAGAATCTCAACCAGCTTTTCTTCGGGAAATTTCTTGACAACCTCTCCCTTCTTGAAAAGCACCCCGTAACCATCCCCACCGGCAATACCGATATCGGCCTCTTTTGCCTCTCCCGGTCCGTTAACGACGCAGCCCATAATGGCGATCTTGATCGGCAAAGGCTTTAATATGAGAGCCCTTTCAACACGTTCCGCAATATCAAACAGATCGATTTTGCATCGACCACAGGTCGGACACGATATGATATCCGGACCATGCTTTCGAATATCCAGCGCTTTCAGTATCTCGTATCCAACCCGCACTTCTTCAACTGGGTCGCGGGTCAAAGAGACACGAATGGTATCTCCGATACCCTCTGCAAGAAGCATCCCTATCCCCAGAGAAGACTTTACGATTCCGGAATAGAGCCCGCCGGCTTCTGTCACCCCGACATGAAGGGGAAGGTCAGTTTTTGACGATAGCAGCCGGTATGCATCGACGGTACGACCGACATCCGCCGCCTTTATGGATATTTTTATATTATGAAAGTCCTGTGACCTCAATATTTCGATGTGCCGAATTGCACTTTCGACCATGGCTTCTGCGCTTGCGCCACCATATTTCTTCAGGATATCTTTTTCAAGGGAGCCCGAGTTAACCCCGATTCGAATCGGTATACCATGTGCCTTTGCGCAGTCGACAACAGCCTTTATTTTCTTTTTCCCGCCGATATTGCCGGGATTTAATCTCAGCCCGTCAGCACCTGCTTTTGCTGAAGCGACGGCCAGGCGGTAGTCGAAATGGATGTCGGCAATAATCGGAATAGAAATTTTTTTCTTGATCGAAGAAACGGCAGCCGCCGCCTTTTCATCCGGAACGGCGACCCTTACAATCTCGCATCCTGCTTCCTCTAAGCCCTTGATTTGAGAGACCGTAGCCGGAACATCATGGGTAAAGGTATTGGTCATGGATTGCACGGAAATAGACGCCATGTCCCCAATATCTACACTTCCAACCGTTATTCGCTGCGTTTTTTTCCGTTGTATGAAAACAGTCATAATCTTTCACTCTAAACAAGGAAGAGCAAATTGAAGAAACACCGGGTAGTGTTAAAATTAAATAATATTTTAGGAATATCGCCCGTTATTCCGGTTCAAACGTTTCAGGAAGAGGCGCTCAGCGCCTGATCAAAATCCGCGACAAGATCTTCGGTTGCCTCTATACCCACCGACACCCGGATCAGCCTGTCGGAAATCCCCGATGCCTGGCGATCCTCAGGCGACATCCCCGAGTGTGACGTTGTAACGGGCCGGGTAATCAGGGTTTCGACGCCGCCAAGGCTCGGGGCGGAAATCGGCAGGGCAAGTTTGTTTAAAAACCGTTCGGCGATCTCGACGCCGCCTTTTAATTCGAAACTCAACATGCCGCTGCAGCCGTCAAATAATTCACGAGCCCGCAAAAACCCGGGATGGCTTTCCAGACCGGGATAATTGACAGTCTCAACCGATGGATGGTTTTCCAGAAACCTTGCAATCCGCAGGGCGCTTTCATTCTGGCATTTAACCCTTACCGCAAGCGTCTTTATACCGCGATGAAGCAGAAAACAGGCGTGGGGATCCAGCGATCCGCCGAGGTGATTGAGTTTATGGGTGACCTTTTTTATCAGGTCCCTGCCGCCGATGACGGCGCCGGCCACAATATCCGAATGACCGTTTAGATACTTGGTGCAGCTGTGGAGTGAAAGATCAAATCCCCATTCCGGCGGGCGGAAGTTTACGGGGCTGGCAAAGGTGTTATCTATCAGCGAAAGGATGTTGTTCGCCCTCGCGAATTCAACGATAGCTTTCAGATCGGCCACCTGCAACAGGGGATTGGTCATGGTTTCAACCAAAACAAGGCGGGTATTGGGTTTCAAACTGCTTTCCCATGAATTAGGGTCGTCTCCGTCGATAAAATCAAATGAAATACCGAGTGTCATTAAATCTTTGGTAATCAAATCATGTGTACCGCCGTACAAACACTCCTGTGCGAGAAAATGATCGCCCGAAGACAGAAAAGCCAAAAGCGCCGTCGAAATCGCCGCCATTCCACTGCCCGTGACAATAGCTGCCTCAGCATTTTCCAGTGCCGCCAGTTTTTGGTGAAGCGCGATATGATTGGGCGTGTTGTTCAAACGGATGTATTTAAGGGCATGATAACTGTCCTGGCCGGCGTATTCAAAGGTGGAAGACTGAAAAATCGGCATACTGACCGCTCCGTTGATACGCGGCTCAGGCTCGCCGGCGTGAATCAGTCGGGTTTCGATGCGTTGGGGTGATTTTGCCATAGGTGATTTCTCCTCATTATTTCTCAGATCGGGCGATGATGGCTTTGGCAGGGATCAGCCCTGTTGCGCTGGCCGAAACAATGTTTCCGGCTACGCCGGGTCCGTCTCCGGCAACGTACATGCCTCTGATTTTGGTTTCCAGATCGTTAGCCGTATTCACTTGAGTTGCAAAAAACTTGATCTCCGGCGCGTAAAGCAGTGTTTCGTCATTGGATACACCCGGAACGACATGGTTGAGCTTTTCCAATCCCTCGACAATGTTGGTCAAAATCCTTTCAGGCAAGGCCATTGCAATATCACCGCAAACAACACCGGTCAGTGTGGGCTCGATATACCCCTTCCTGACCCTGTTCCAGGTGCTGCGCCGACCGCGTTTAAGATCACCAAACCGCTGTAAAATGGGTTTGCCGCCGCCGATCAGATTTGCCAGATTACCGATAGACTCGCCGTATGCCTGGTTATCCGTAACCGGTTCCGTCAGAATCACTTTGGATAAAAAAGCAAAATTGGTATTCTCGGTTTTTTTATGTTTGTAGGCGTGGCCGTTCACACAAACAAATTTAGCGTAGTTTTCCAGAGAGACAACGCCTCCTCTGTTCGTACAAAAGGTCCGGGTCTGGTCATCGTACTTTCCGGTCTGAATAAAAAAGGTAGGGTCGTATATAATATCACAAAGGTCCTGCATAATGTCATTGTGAACCTCCACGCGAACGCCGACTTCGATACCCCGCTGTTTGCGTCCGATACCATATTTCTTTGCAAGCTTACCGACCCAGTCCGCCCCTACCCGTCCGGGTGCCAGGATGACATTGTCTGAAGAATATCTTTTCCGGTTGGAAACCACGCCTTCCACCCGGCCGTTATCAACGATAACATCCTTGACCTCTTCCGAGGTGTGGATGTTCACTCCTTTGGATCTGATATAATCACTCATATCCTCAATATGTTTGGGCAAACATTCACTGCCCAGGTGTTTCTGTTTGATAATCAGCAGGTCGACACCGAACCGCTTGGCCTTCTTTCGGATATTCCTGGCTTCTTCCATGTCGGTAGGATAGACCGGACCGTCCATACCGAACCGGTTGAATATCTGTTCGGTTTCGTCAATGAGCGCCCGTGATTCTTTAGGCGACATAAACTGCGTAAGATCTGTCTTCCCTAACTTATTGATATAATTTAATTTCCCATCGGAAAAAAGCCCTGCGCCGCCAATTCCGCACAAGATATTGCACGGCTTGCATTTATGGCATCTCTGTTCGCTGTTAATCGGACACTTCCGTTTCTGTGTCCCCTTTCCCTTTTCGATGAGAAGTACCTTATGATCCGAATGTTCACAAAGGTAATAGGCCGCAAAAAGGCCCGCGGGTCCGCCACCGACAATAATGACGTCATACTCTCTGTTCTGTTTCTTGGTTTTGGATGTTTTCATCTTTACGAATTAAACTTATAATTTTTGGTTCTTCTCCAATTTAGTTGGAGAAGAGGGTCCAAGGATTCAAGGGTTTGTTTTCTAAAGACTTTACCAGCGCCTTTAACATTCTTT
>JBHPCZ010000086.1:0-14822 GCA_042573625.1 Thermodesulfobacteriota bacterium | reverse complement strand
TAAAGATCTATACAGAACTACTGAAGAAGATGGTGTTTTTTGTTACACGTTTTTTAAGGCTGTTGCGGAAAAAGATGGAAATGGCGCCGGTGGTGTATAACCATATTCTAATAACAAAAAGGCAAGAACAGCTCCCAAGGCAACACCAAAAGGGTACACTTTGTACGCTGACCTTTTTTCTAGAGCTGAATATTTTTCACCCTTTGGGCGCTGCGTGAAATGTCCGGGTTGGCTTCGCTCGAACGCTCATAAGCAATCTTTCTTAAATTCGTACGATTTCGGTTTCTTCGCAAGACCTGTCCGATTGGCTGATGAGCTTCGCCTCATCATCTCGCCGCTTTAAAAGCCCATCGAGTCCTTTATCTTCCCACAACCGTTTCATTGCTTTGATCTGTAGTGAAATGCCTGCATAGTCCTGTTGTTCTACCAGCGGTTTTATCTCGGCCATTTCTTTTCTGCTTGAACCTTTGACCGAAGTGCCGCGATTATAGATAAGCGACAGCAAACCGGCCTGGGCATCGGGAAACAATTGTTCAACACCTGGATACGTTTTAAGGGTCGAAGCGGCATATCTGATTAAGGTCGATTCGTAGAAGACACTTTGCGCTTTTTCCAAAGTTACAGTGATTGACTTGACGCCATTCAGGCGTGTTTGGCGGTATCGCCTTTTAATCCGCAGACCACAATCAGTTTTTCCAAGTCGATTTCACTCAGCTTGCCAATCCAATCTTTACGAATCTGCGTCTCGCTGTTCTGTCCCAAATCGTAACCGATGCCGATGGTGACGCCGGAGCTCCTCCCGGCCAGATCGGATGTGACAGAAATTTTCTGTAATAAGCTGCCGAAGAAATTTCATGCCGTACGAGCTGTTTAAGACCTTTCCTTGAAACCGTCAGGGAGTAATTCTCAACCGCTGCTTCCCCCTGGGAGTCTTCAAAAAGAACATTTTCAAGTGCCGTCAGCGTGGTAGGGCCGATCAAGCCGTCATTCGGTACGCCCAGATGAGTCTGAATTCGCTTGATACGATTTCTTATGGTTGCTTGAGGGCAGGAGGGAGCGGAGGATAGCGGGGAGCGAGGAGGAAATGAGGAAATTAGAAGTTAAGAAGATGAGGCGGTAAGAAGATCGGAAGAAGAAGGAAAGAGTAAGCAGAGGACGGAGGGCAGAGGGGTGTAGGGGACAGGGAGCAGTGGGCAGATGCCAGATGTCAGATGTCAGAGGACAGAGGACAGCGAGGAGCGAAACAGTGAGAAGATGAGAGTAAGGAGTAAGTAAGGCGAAACCTACTCTTTCACCTTTTACTTTTCACTTTTTACTCTTTTATGAACTTTTCTTTTTTTTAATGTTTTTATGTCAAGTTCATCCTTTTCTCTGCCGGTTGACATTTTATTCTTGATGAGCTTGTCTAAAGATATAACAGGTAGCTTTAAGCCTTCGACCTCAATTATAATTTTATCCTCATCAGCTTCTTCATATGTAACGCCGTCAATCTTTGTAATAATATCAATTCTACGAGGAATCACACCAATCTGGAAAATGATGCCTTCCATCGAAAAGTCATCGATTTTAATTTGGTCAAGAGGGGCACCAAATCGTGCCAATGCCTTGTATAATTTTCTTGAATTAATATCATTTGGTTTTACCCAAATATCAATATCCCCAGTTGCTCTCGGATATCCGTGTGCCCCTAAAGCATATGCGCCAACTATTATGAAATCAACTTGCTCTTCTGACAATAGTTGCAACATCTCTTTGTAATCTTCGTTTAACATCTTGTCCTTTTACAAATGACCAGGCGTCTTTGGTAATTTCCCAAACCATAGAGATTAAATCATGTCTTTCTGCCAGAACATATCCATCGTCTATATCTTCATCCATCCTCATTTTTTTTACCGCTTTTCTGTTCATATTCATATAAACATCTGCTCCAAAATATTTTTGGTTCTTCTCCAATTTAGTTGGAGAAGAGGGTTCGAGGATTCAAGGGGTCAAGGGTTCAAGCGTTTGTTCTCCAACGATTTTATCAGCACTTTGAGCATCCTTTCAACTTCCTCTGTATCATCCCGAATTTTTCTTCTTTTGGAATTTTTTTGTTATTCTATAAAGCTTCAAACAGAGTTCATAAGATTTCTGCCATACTTTTAACTCTGTATAATTTTTAAGCATTTCATTCGAACCCTTGACCCCTTGAATCCTTTCGAAACCATCAACTCCTTTGGAGATGATTCATAACTATTGAGTGGGTAGAATTATTTCTTCCCGAACAGAGAAATACAGAGTCAACAACCACCCCTAAAAGAGGTGGCATGATGGTGACCCTAAAAGGGTCTTACATTAATCTCTCACCCGCATAGCAAAGCTGGGACCTTCAGCTAAGCTGAAGGTTTAATGGATTAATTAATTCAAGACGAATAGATACGTACTGAATTATTACCGCCCGTTTGGAAAAATGCGGAACTTGCCTTCATGGCGATGGCTACAACCGCCCTTTTCTCAAAATCGCTACCAGCAGCCATATTCCCATGATCGCGGCGGCAAGAAAAAGGACGATTCCGATCAGGGATATCCCGTAGAACAGGGGTGGAATATTGGAAATGACAATCAGCGCGGACCCGACAATCAAAGCGGCAATGATAATTGAAAAGGAAATCCGGTTACTGATCTGGTCATGGGTGGACAGCATGGTCTCCAGACCCTGGTGCTCGAACTTGACGGACAGCTTCTGCTGCCGAATCAATCGCGTGATTTCCAGAACATCCTTCGGAAAATTCTGTAAAAATTGAAACGATTCCATTGCGAGCCGGATAAGATCTTTGGAAATCCGCTGGGGAGACAGCCGATCAAGTTTAACCCGTTTAATAAACGGCGTCGCCTGGGCAATCATGTCAAATTCCGGATCCAGCAAGAGACCGACACCCTCTACCGCGCCGAGCGCCTTCATCATCAGGAAGATATCCGGCGGAATCCTCAAGCGATGGTGTGAGGCCAGGTCGAGGAGGTTCTGGAGCAGTTTGCTGATCTCGATATCTCTCAGGGGTTTGTAAAGGTGCTGCCCCATGAATTCTGAAACATATTTTTCCAGAAGGCGAACATCCGGCTCTTCATCCCAGTAGGTCAATTTCAAAAGTACCTGGGTGGCTCTCGATTCATCCTGATTCACAATACTGTCCACCAGGTCGACGAAATTCTCCCGGGTTTGACGATCCACCGTGCCGGTCATGCCGAAATCCAGCAGACAGATCACGTTGTCAGGAAGTACAAAAATGTTTCCGGGATGCGGGTCGGCATGAAAAAAACCGAGATCAAATATCTGGCTTAAAACAATATCCGCACCACGGGCGGTAATGGCTTTTCTGTCAAACCCTTCGGCGTCCAGCCGGTCGACATCAGACACCTTGATGCCTTCCACCAACTCTGTTGTCAGGACACGCTCGGTGGTTGCCTCACGAAAGACCTTGGGAACGTAGATGGTAAGATCGTTTAAAAAATGCCGGGAAATCCGCTCCATGCTTGTGGCTTCAATGGTGTAATCGATTTCCTTTTCAAGTGTTCTGGTAAATTCTTCAACGATTTTAACAGGACGGTGCAGGGCAACCTCTTCCACGTGTCGTTCCATAAGGGTTGCCAGGTGCAGCATAATCTCAAGATCCACCTCGATGATCTTCCGGATCCCCGGACGCTGGACCTTGACGGCCACCTCTTCACCATCCTTGAGCCTGGCACGGTACACCTGACCGATGGAAGCGCATGCGAGAGGCGTCTCATCGAAAAATTCAAAAACCTCTCCTGGCGGGGAAGTCAGCTCTTCTTCAATTATTTTTCCCACTTCATTGAAAGGACTGGCGGGAACATCATCCTGAAGCTTGGAAAGCTCCGTCAAGAAATTGATCGGAACCAGATCCGGGCGCGTGGAAAGGACCTGACCCAGCTTGATATAGGTGGGGCCCAGCTCTTCAAGGGCCATTCTCACCCTTTCCGGTCTCGTGAATTTTTCCAGACGTTCGCGCCGGTTTTTTGAAATCAGCTGAAGGCCGACTTCGATATATTGCTCGATTTTCAGCAGTTCTATCAGGTCTCCAAAACCATACTTAAAAAAGATGGCCAGGATCTGCCGGTAGCGGTTCAGATGGCGGTAGGTTCGGCCGATAACGCCGATTTTTCTTATGCTCAGCATCGCTTTATTTGTGGATCATCTCCCGATTAGTTGATGTTAAATTGCCAATAAATAAGTTCCGTTCAATTGAGCAGGTTTGATATAGAGGATTCAAGGGTTCCAGGGTTCAAGGATTCCAGTGACACGAAGTGCGGTTTTCCCCAAGCCACCAGGGGCAGCCGTCAGCGCTCAATACTATGAAATTACAAGCGGTTAAAACTGATAAAAGCATCATCTGGATAAGTCTGTTAATACAGATAGAGGAAAAGGATGCTTGTAGAATTAATAAGAGCGTTTAAAAACTCATATTTGACCCCTTGACCCCTCGAATCCTCGAACCCTTCTTCTCCAACTAAATTTGAGAAGAACCTTATTTGTATACGCTCTATTCCGCTTTTTCCGTCCCTTCGCTGATGGCTTTTTTCAGATCTCTGATCTCCTTTTTCAGCCCTTTCAACTGGTCACCGGTAACAATGTCTGCCTTTTTCAAAAATTCTTTTACGGTTTTTTCAACCCTTTGTTCAAGTTTCTTCTGGGCCTCCTCATACCGGCTCTGAAGTTCTTTCAGAAATTTTCCCCCTTCCTCCTCGGTCATCTTGCCCTTGTTCATAAACTCCTTGGCCAGGTCCTCCAGCTCATCCTTGGACTTCAGCGCGAGACCGATGCCGGTCAGCATGGTCTTTTTAATAATGCTCAGCATCTAAACCCCCTTTACTTTAATTTTCCGAGTATCGTACTGGCGATGGTATTTTTCTGTATCTCCTTGGTCCCTTCATAGATTTCGGTGATCTTGGCATCCCGATAAAAACGTTCGACTTCGTATTCGGCCATGTATCCGTATCCGCCCAGAAGCTGTATCGCTTCATCCGCAACTTCCACCGCAGTCCTGGCAGCATACATCTTGGCCATGGAGGTCAGTTTGACATCCATGTTGCCCTGGTCGAAACTCCAGGCCGCCTTGTAGGTGATCAGCCTGGCCAGCTCAATCTTTGTCGCCATGTCCGCCAGTTTGTGCTGGGTCACCTGGAACTGAGCGATCTTCTTCCCGAACTGTTCCCGCTGTTTGACATAGGCCAGCGCGCGGTCAAACGCGCCCTGGGCAGTTCCCAGCGCTTGGGCTGCAACCAGAATCCGGCTCTCATCAAAAAATTCAAGCACCTGATAGAAGCCTCTCCCCTCTTCTCCGATAAGGTTTGACGCAGGCACACGGACATTCTTGAAAACGACCTCCGCCGTGGGCATCATGCGGATGCCCATCTTCTCTCCGATGTCCGTGGCAGACACACCTTCACGGTCCGCTTCCACAAGAATCATACTGATGCCGCGGTAAGACGGTTTGCTGTCCGGGTCGGTCTGGCAGAGAACGGTATAAAAGCTTGCAAGCCCGCCGTTGCTGATGAATGTTTTCGTGCCGTCAATGACCCATTCGTCCCCATCCCTTTCAGCAAACGTATCCATAAAAGTAATGTCAGAACCGTGGTCCGGTTCGGTAAATGCACCGCCGGAAAGCATTTTACCCTCCGCGACCGGCGGAAGAAATTTTTCCTTGAGCGCATCACTTCCGAAACGCAAAATACATTCAGTAGCAAAAGAGGAAAGAATCAACGCTGCACCGATGCTGGAATCCCTGCTGCAGAATTCTTCCGCGATGAGAATACTCTCCAGCACACCGAGTCCCTGCCCGGAGTATTCCTCCGGAAAGTGAACGCCGATAAACCCGAGGTCGGCGGCTTTTTTCCAGATCTTCATCGGGTATTCGTGTTTTCTATCCAGCTCAAGGGCAAGCTCCTTGTCAAATTCACCCTTGGCAAAGTCTCTTGCCGCTTTCTGGATCTCTTTCTGAGATCTGTTCAATTCAAAATCCATGTTTTAGCCCCTTAAGTCTGGTTCGATTTTCCTGTCCATTAGACATATCGTCTGTAAAATCTATCATATACGCATAGGCTTTGCAAGAAGTTTGACCTTTATGTCTATTTAGACAGGATCTGCAGGATGTTCAGGATTCTTTGTCTTTATTGCTATTTCACGGTTTCATCCGGAAACCGTGAAAACAATAGATCCTATCAATCTTACCCGCCGCGCCTGCCCTGTGGAATCCTATGACTATTCCTCTGGGGTAGGTCCGGAAGATCGTACTGGGCTTAATCCTGCCTGCCCCGTAGTTCCGGCAGATCGTACTGGGGTCTAATATGAGAATTAGAACTCAACCAAACCCGCAATTACATATGACGATCTCCCTTTTTTAAATAAAAGCCGGGTCCTCTGAACCCGGGTTCTTTACAAATGAGACTTGACTGTTGGGCTTGACTGACTTAATTTCATTTTTACCGAAAGATAAGGATTATCAATCAAATTTTTTTAGAGAGGTAACCACAATATGCCATATTCAATTGCACTGGCCGGTAAAGGCGGAACAGGAAAGACAACTGTCGCGGGTATGCTGATTAAGTACCTGTTAAAGAAAGATTTAACGCCCATCCTCGCAGTAGATGCGGACAGCAACGCAAACCTCAACGAGGTGCTGGGTCTTGACGTCGACGAAACCCTTGGAGACGCCCGTGAAAACATGAAAAAAGGGAATGTGCCAAGCGGTATGACCAAGGATATCTTTATATCCATGAAATTGGAGCAGGCTGTTGTTGAGTCCGACGGATATGACCTCATCGTCATGGGGCAGCCTGAAGGTCCGGGTTGTTATTGTGCCGCGAATACGCTCCTCACCGGATTCCTTGAAAAACTGACAAATAATTACCCTTACATTGTGATGGACAACGAGGCCGGAATGGAACACATCAGCCGGCTGACCACAAAAAATGTTGACCTTTTATTGATTGTTTCAGACACATCCAGACGCGCCATACAGGCCGCAACCCGGATTAATGAACTCGCAAAAAGCCTGAACATCGGGGTTTCTAAAAGCTGTCTTATCATTAACCAGACCAAGAATTCGCCACCTGATGCGGTTTTCGATATGATAAACAAGGTCGGTCTGGAACTTGCCGGAACGATTCCTGAAGATGACACGGTTTACGAATTTGACCTGAACGGTCGCCCGACCGTAGAGATGCCGGAAGACAGCAAATCCGTCAAGGCGGCATTCGAAATCTTTGAAAGGGTCATCGGATAACCGCGACGCAGGGTAAAGATATGAAAAGGACGGGCTTTTTGTATGACGATCGGTATCTGCTTCACGATACAGGTCCCTCCCATCCGGAAGTCCCTGAAAGACTCCGGGCGATTTACAAAGGCATAAAAGAGGCGGACCTTCTTCCCATGCTCACCCCCATTCAGGCGAGCCGCGCAGATCTAAAGTGGATCGAAACCGTTCATGATAAAAACTACATTCACCGCTTTAAAACAGCCTGCCAATCGGGGAAAACCACCTTTGAATACCCGGACAACCAGATGTGCGCCGAAACCTATGAAACCGCACTCCTGGCCGTGGGGGGCATCCTCGATGCCGCACGGCTCCTGATGAACGATAAAATTGACAACGCTTTCTGTGCTGTCAGGCCCCCGGGACACCATGCCGAGCGCGACAAGGCCATGGGATTCTGTTATTTTAACAATGTGGCCATCGCCGCAAGGTATCTTCAAATGGAATGGGGCATCCGGAAGGTCGGTATCATCGATTTTGATGTTCATCACGGGAACGGTACCCAGCACATCTTCGAACAGGACCCTTCTGTATTCTACTACTCGATGCATGAACATCCGTCATTCGCTTATCCCGGCACCGGACGTGTTTTTGAAAAAGGATCCGGCCCCGGCGTCGGCGTGACCCGTAATTACCCGATTTTACCGGGACAGGGTGACAGCGATTACTTATACCTTATTGAGCACGATTTCTTCCCCACCTTTGACAGATTCGAGCCGGAAGTGATCCTTGTTTCAGCCGGATTTGACGCTCATGCGGATGATGACATGTCAGGGATTAAACTTTCAACAGAAGGATTTTCCAGGATGATGAAAGAGATTGTCCAAATGGCGGAGAACCATGCAGGCGGAAGGTTAATCTCCGTGCTTGAGGGGGGATACTGCCTTGAGCGTCTTCCTGAACTGGCAAAAAACCATGTTGAAGTGCTATTGAATGCATAGCGGCATGGGCATCATTGCCCTTTTGCATTGGAGGAGAATATGTTTGTCACCCAATCCATGACCCAAACCGTTATCACCATTGAAAAAGAAGCCGATATCATTGAAGCCGCCAGAAAAATGAAACGCCACGGCTTCCGCCATCTTCCGGTGGTCGAAGCCGATCATCGACTCATCGGAGTTGTCACAGACCGCGATATCCGAAGTGCCCTCCCATCCAGCCAAATAACCGATACCCGTGACGGGATCGAACAAACAGGCCTTACCGGAATTAAAATAATAGATATCATGACGCCGGACCCGGTTACAGCCTCCCTGTCCGATACGATTCAGGACGCCCTTCTGTTGATTCAGGAGAAAAAAGTGGGTGCGCTACCGGTAGTGGATGAACAGGGTGTACTCAAGGGAATTATTTCGGTCCGGGATCTTCTTAGGGCTTTTGTTCATGTTTTGGGGATAGGAGAACCCGGAACCCTTTTGTGCATCATCGTGGAAGAAAAGATCGGACAGCTCAAAAAGATTGTCGATGCCATTACCGAGGAAAACATCTCGTTCGGGAGTATCCTGGTTTCCCGGTACTGGGAAGAGAACAAGCGTGCGGTTTTCCCGTATCTTCTGACGCAAAATATCGCTCCAATAAAAAGAAAACTCAAAAAGATGGGCTATACGCTGCTTGATCCCATTGACTGGTATATCGATCAGGTATCATAAAATGGCTGAATCCGAAGACAGTTCAGGTCAGGAGGAATCGGCAGATTTCCCATACAGAGATCTCTACATATACCATCTTAAAGGCCGCTTGAAACCAGAGACGGAACTATCCGGTATCGATTTTATCGGCAGTTGGGAGGAAGATGGCTTCACCTTTCTCTTTTTTTCCAGGCCTTCCCATCGGAAAGTGGCGGCTTTTTTAAGCTCGCAGCCACTATTGACTCTCCTGGATGAATATCACATGTCATACGACGAATGGCACGGCGGGAAGGTCGCGCCGTTTCGATCCGGCCGGTTCTTCATATCACCGCCCTGGATCAAGACGGATTCAGAAAAACAAGACCTTCACATCATCCTTGATCCCGGTGTGGTCTTTGGCACCGGCACACATGCCACCACAAGGGACTGCCTTGAAGCGCTTGAACTGGCGTGCAGCCGTCATAACATTGAATCGGTTCTTGACCTGGGAACGGGAACCGGCCTCCTGGCGCTTGCAGCAGCCCGGCTCGGATGTAAATATATCCTCGCAGTTGATATTAACCTCCTGGCTGCAAAGACCACCCAAAGAAATATTCGCTTAAATCAATTGGACAATAAAATCCTTGCTGTTCAGGGAAGAGCCGAGGATTTTGTTGACTGTCATTCAGATCTTGTGATAGCAAATATTCACTATGATGTTATGAAAAACCTGTTAAATTCGGAAGGTTTTCTTAGTAAAAAATGGTTTGTCCTGTCTGGGCTTTTTCGCAGTCAGGCGAGGGATGTGGCACATAAATTATCGCAGTATCCCGCGAAAATCATTAAAAAATGGGAGCGAGACGGTATCTGGCACACGTTTTTCTGCAAGATGTGCTGAGTATGCCATTTCCTTGTGTCCGAAAGGGTAATGATGAAGATTACATGCTGGGGGTCGAGAGGTTCCATTCCCGTCTCAGGTAAAGAATACTCAAAATACGGCGGCGATACCACCTGCCTTGAGATCAGGACAAAAAGCGATGACATCATCATCGTTGATGCCGGAACCGGTGTCCGAAAGCTCGGCAACAAACTCATCGAAGAAGAGCGCTACGAATATCATTTCATTTTCACTCATGCGCATTGGGATCATGTGATGGGGTTTCCCTTTTTCAAACCTATTTTTTCCGAAAGAGCCAGACTATTGGCGCACAAGTGCCCCTTCCACAGCCAATTCGTGGAAACCGTTCTCACCAAAATCATGGCACCGCCTTACTTTCCCGTAAAGTTTTCCGAAATTAAAGCAGATATCTCTTATAAAGAAGCTTGCCCTTCACCGTTTGAAATTGGCTCTGTATCCATAACGCCGATTCACATCAGCCATCCCAACAACGGCAGTGGATACAAATTTGTCGAAGACGGAAAAGTCTTTGTTTTTCTTACCGACAACGAACTCGGGGTCGTCCATCCGGGCGGGCTTGCTTATGAAGACTACCTGGAATTTTGTGCCAATGCCGATCTCCTCATTCATGACGCCGAGTATACACCTGAAGAATACAAAACCCACACAGCATGGGGGCATACCGAATATACCCGGGCCATCGACCTGGCCGGTGAAGCCGGCGTCGGGCAACTGGGACTCTTTCATATTAATCAGGAAAGAACCGATCAGGAAATGGACAAGATTGTTGAAGCCTGCAAACAAGACCTGGCAGAAAAGGGCTATAGTTTTGAATGCTTCGCTGTGGGATCTGAAATGACATTCGAATTATAACTTTTGTAGGTATAGCCACTATTAAAATATATGGATCATCTCCAAAAGAGTTGATGATTTTGAAAGGATTCAGGAGTCGAGGGTCCGAGTGAAATGCTAAAAAAATATAGAGAGTTAAAAGTATAGCAGAAAGAAAACTGCAGAATATTTGAGGTCATTATATATTGCCTATGGTTCTATTTTCGAATTGGAGACCCAGTTCCTGCTTTCAGGGGATTTAAATTATGTAAATAAAGAAAATTTAAATGCTCTCGAGGATGATACGGGGGATGCTGAAAGGATGCTCAAAGCACTGATAAAATCGTTGGAGAACAAACACTTGAATCCTTAACCCCTTGAATCCTTGGACCCTCTTCTCCAACTAAATTGGAGAAGAACCAAATATATTTATATAAAAAGCCCTTTTCTTTTAAACCCATCATTCCAATATTCCATTCATCCATTATTCCATTTGTGAGCAAAGCGAACTAACCCGAATATTGCATGAAAATTTTCGAGAGGTCTTTTTATTATCTATAAAAACATATCGTTACTTGACAATTTGCTTCAGGTTGTTAGGTGACAGTTTGTACCCAAAGTTCTTGGGTTCATTTTCTCAAAACTTTTCACCCTACGGGCGAGTCCGAAGCGCCCATTTGCTGCGTTATCAGGAGCTTGCGGTACATGAGTACAGCTGCACCCCTGAATGCCTTACAAATGGACACCTCGAACTCGTGCAATATCCGGGCTAAGTTTCTAAAAAATCACGCCATTCTTTCGAGGCGATATGAACGAGCTGATCAAAAGGGCAGCAAGAGAGCTGGCTGATGCTAAAAACGTCGTCGCCTTAACCGGTGCCGGGATATCGGTTGAAAGCGGCATTCCGCCTTTCAGAGGGAAAGGGGGCTTATGGGAGAAAATCGACCCCATGGAATATGCCCATATTGATGCATTCATGAAAGACCCGGCAAAGGTCTGGGACGTCCTCATCAGAGAAATGAAAGGAACCCTGGGCAAAGCAACACCGAATGACGCCCACAAAGGCCTGGCAAGACTTGAAGAATTGGGCATCGTAATAACGGTAATCACGCAAAACATCGACGGCCTCCACCAGTCGGCCGGGAATACAGATGTTATTGAATTCCATGGAAGCTTTGCATGGCAGCGGTGTATGGACTGCCACGCAAAATGCGAAACAGGCAAAGTGGACCTGGCGCAAATTCCGCCTCGCTGTGAATGCGGTGGAATCTACAGGCCGGATTGTGTCTTTTTCGGCGAGATGATCCCTCCCCATCATCTGGTTCGATCCAGACAGATGGCATCTGATTGCGATGTCATGCTGGTGATCGGGACATCGGCGGTGGTTATGCCGGCCGCCCTCATGCCGGGCATTGCAAAGGAGGCGGGCGCAAAGGTCATTGAAATCAATCCGGAAAGAACACCTCTTTCAGAAAGAACCAGTGACTATATCATCATGGGAAAGGCCGGGGAGGCGATGAACAGCATTATCGCTGAATTCGAGTCATTACTTTAATACATTACAAGAAAAAGTGTTTTAAACCGCCCGCTTCGCTCGAGACGCAGAGAACGGGAGATTTTCAAACTGCTTCTAATGTTTGTATGAAATCGATACAATTATTTCTTTTCTGCCCTCTCAGCAGAAAAGAAATTGCATTTTCTCTGCGTACTCTGCGTCTCTGCGGTGAAAAAATCAGCTCTTAAATTAGCTGTTGAATACGATTGGCAATATATATTTGGAGAAGCAATGCTCCGAGCAGACTTATACGAAAAAAGCATCCAGATAGAGTCCTACGTCTCCAAGACTGACTGCAGGGCCTGCGGGTTTCACAGCCGGGCAGAGTTTCTGGACAGTCTTCGTTCAGGGCGACTCAAGCCCACACAGTGCAAGATGTCGAAAACACGCTTCCTCCCCCTGCTCTGGGCGGCAAGGCCGGATGAGATCCTGCCAGAGGTGGAGTCTCTCCAGCTCCCATATCCCGGACCTACCGGCCTGTTTCCGATCAACCAGCCGGAAAAAGATTCACCGATCCTGGTGTCGGGCAACTCTAAACTGACCATCGAGGTGCTTACCGCGGTATTCTCCACCACCCTGAGCCCGTTCTGGTATCTGGTAGTGGATACGGACGGGCATACCGTGGACATGGCCCTTGTCTACGAGGTCCTGACCGCCGAACGGGTGGTCCATTCCCTCGACCGAGAAAACGTGAAGGATATCGCGCCGGCATCCACCCTCTTTTTGCCGGGTCTTGCGACATCGCTACGAGACCCGCTGATCGAGCAAAGCAACCGCTCAGTAAAGGTCGGCCCGGTATGTGCCGCCGAACTCCCGCTGTTTTTCGGTGACGAAACCTGGAAGTTGGCCTGACCCCCACAATGCGTGATGTTTGAGATTCAGCTGTTGCCGGGCTGCCATTGAGTATTGACTCGAGTTGAGTCGTGCAATGGTAAACCACATCAGATTTCAAAAAGCATGATTTCTAAAGTATTATTCTCCAAAGGATCGGGTGAGGTTGTGATCTCTATAAGGTATCTCAAGTGGACATACAATTCGGTCCGTTATGACTTCAATTTATAGAAACTGAAAACCTTGAGGGATGTTCCGCTTTTAATATAGTCAAATGGCAAGGGAAGATCTCTGTCATCTTGAAAACGTTTCAAATGGTCAAAAATTCCATAAGGCATCGGCAGCCAGCTGGTCGGCAAACTGTTGAAAGGGTAAGACATCGATGCCATCCTTGGTTCTCATTGCCGGTCCATGAGGATAAACGACGATGCGGCGTTGAAGTCCTTCAAGCGCTGCGACAGCGCGAAGCCCCTTGCACCAAGCCTCCATAAAAATGTTGCCGGATTTTGCCTCAACCGCTATCGAGTCCGAGCCTCGAATCAGGATGAAATCAACTTCGTTTGCTGATCGGCCGGCCGGCGCCCAGTAATAGATGTCGTCGCAGATGCCGCGGTAATTTTTGTATGCACGCAACAACTGCGCCACCATTCCTTCGAACAGCGCCCCCTTTTCTTCCGGCACCAAAGCACCGGTCGCCCTCTTCATAACGCGTACAATGCCCGGATCGCACCAATACAACTTGGGCAGTTTCCGCTCGCGCACACGCAGCTTGGCTTCGTAAGCAGCCAGCCGAAAACAGAGAAGTGTTTCCTCCAGAATATCGAGATATCCCGTTACGGTTGTCCTGGCCACACCGGCTTCCCTGGCAATATTGGTCACATTGATCGTTTGGCCGTGAAAAAGGGCTGCTATGGGCAGAAAGCGGGCAAATCCCGGTAAGTTCCGAACGAGCGCTTCCGCCTGGATTTCCTCTTTCAGATAGAGCTGAGCAGAGGAAAAAAGCGTTTCCTGTTTAGCGGTCGAGTCCCAGACGATGGGCAGCAATCCGTATTGAAGGGCTTGATCCAAATCGAACTGTGCGCCAACCTCCTCAGGTACGAAAGGATGCATGGATCGGCGCAGGGCGCGTCCTGCGAGCAGGTTCACACCGGCTCTCTTGAGTTTGCGGGCACTCGACCCGCACAGAACAAAATTCAGCCGCCTTTCTTCGATAAACCGATGCACCTCGTTCAGCAGGTTCGGCAAACGCTGGACTTCATCCACGATGACCCATTGGCCGGCTGGAACCGCACGCAATTCATTTCCAAATTGACCGGGACTGGCCAGCAGCCTCTGATATGTCTCCTCGGACAGCAGGTCAATCAGGTGGGCTTCCGGGAAGTTGGCTCTAATCCAGGTAGTTTTGCCCGATCCGCGCGGACCTAAAAGGAAAAAGCTCTGTTTTGGGGATTTGAATATTCGTTTCAGCATCATTTGGCACCATTGCCGTCGTTTATTGACGAAAAATGACGACAACATATACAATAAACAACATTTTGTCAAGCCCGGTTTTACACCCCGGAATTTTGAACGCTCAATTCTATACAGAAAGGATATACGGGACTACTACGTTGAAAACAGATTCAGTTTTTTGGAAGAAAAACTGACCACAATAATTTCAAAATGACAGACTCGATTTGAGTCGTGCAATGGTAAAACACATCAGATTTCAAAAAACAGATCTTATTACGTATAGTATTCTCTTATCACAGGGTTGGGAGTGGCTGTGATCTGTTACAGATAGAACAGGT